>JAEUJL010000244.1 GCA_016794835.1 Gemmatimonadota bacterium
CCCGCGGCAATCGCCTGTGCCGGGAGGATGGCGCGCGCGAACACCCCGATCGGCACCCCCGTGAACAGGAAGGCGATCACGTACATCACGAGGATGGCGACGACGAGCAGGCCGAGCAGGGTCGCGAAATAGAACCCGACCGCGCCGGCGGCACCGACGCCGAGTCGCACCCCGAGCGAGACGGCGAGCGCGCCGATGCCTAACGGGGCCAGCGCCAGGACCCAGCGGACCATCACCATCATTGCCTCGGACACCCCGCGAAAGAAGCCGGCCACGGTCTCCCGCTCGCGTTCTCCCAGCAGGCGGATCGCCAGGGCAAAGGCAATCGTGAAGACGATGAGTGGCAGCATCGCCCCGTCCACCGCCGCCTTCACCGGGTTGACCGGGATCAGGCTGGTCACCCACGAGACAAAGGTGGGGATCTCCGGCGCGCTCGACGCGCCCCCGGCCACCGAGTCGCGCAATCGCTGGGCGGCCGCCGCATCCACGGTGAACGCCCGGTAGATCGGCGGCGCCAACGCCGCGGTCAGGCTCATGATCGCGACCAGCATCGCGCTCATCACCAGCAACACCCGACCACCGAGCCGTCCCACCTCGCCGCCGGCCCGGCTCTGGGTCACCCCGGTGATCAAGAGCGAGGTGACGAGCGGGATCACGGTCATCCGGATCGCGTTCACCCAGAGGGTGCCCACGGGGTCGGTGATGCCGAGCAGGGCCGTCGCCACCGATGGACTCGCGGCGTTCAGCGCCGCGCCAATGGTGAAGCCGATCAGCAGGGCCGCGACGGCGCGGATCCCTTCGGCACTCGATCTGGATGTCGTGGTGGCGCTCACCCGCCTACGCTACGGCCCGCGACGGTCACGAGCAAGCGGCGCCGCGCCGGCGCCTACTTGAGCATGACCGGTTGCGTCCAGGCCATGTCGCCGTTGGACTCGATGACGCGCGCCCGGACGTACCCCTCGTCCCCGCGCACCCGGTAGGTCGCCCGCGGCTCCGCGGTCTCCTGCAACACACGGCCGCCGCGCCCGATGAACTGGATGCGATACTTGCTGTAGGTCGTTGGCTTGACGGCCACGGTCACCTCCGAGGGGGTGGCCCCCACCTCGGCCAGCTCCACGCCCGTGGACGAATAGAAGTCGCCGCGCTCGATGGCGCCCAGGAGCGCCCGTGGGGTGAGGGTGTCGGCGCGCACGTGGATCCACCCCTTTCCCGGCCGGGACGCGGTCCGGTCATCATGCCGCTTGAAGTGGTGGGCGTCGTCGACGGCCAGGCCATAGAGCAGGATGCCACGCGAGAGGACGGCGTCCCACATCTCCTCCAACGATGGCTTGCCGCCACCACCGACGTTGTTCACCATCGGGTGCCCGTTGTAGATCTCGAACAGCCGGTTGTTGCGCACCTGGGCCAGCTCATCGGCCGAGAGGGCCCAGCCAAAGTTGGGGTGGTTGATGCTGGGAACGCCGTTCGCCGCCCGGATGGCATCCACGTCCCGCTGGACCGCCTCGACCGCGCTGGCCCCGCCCTGCGGAAGGACCAACCGCGACAGGTCGAGTGCATTGATGTGCAGGGGCCGCTCCCCGAACCGGTCGGTGACCTCCTCGCCGCGCACCACGAGGAACTGGTTGTCCAGGCCATGGACGGCGTTCAACCCGTCGACCGTGGTGAGCACGTTGTGGTCGGTCAGCGCGACAAAGTGGTACCCGTGCGCGCGGTACCACTTCACCACGTCATCCGGATGGGAGTCCCCATCGCTGTTGAGCGTGTGGGTATGGGTGTTCCCCTTGTACCAGCGCGCCCCACCGGGTTGCGGCGTCGCGTCGTCGAGCCGGACGAGCCCGAGGGTGCCGGTCGCCATGAGCAGGACCGGGAGGAGCCGTCGGGGAATCGCCCGGCCGACCACCTAACGCTTGCTCCCCAGGCCGGCGATGAACCCGACCCGCCAGCTCAGGAACTGCGTCTGGCTCTCGATGGGGGTGATCAGTGGCGTCTGGCCGGGTCGGTCGGTAATGCCGCCCTCACGGAGATACTGCCCCTTGCCGCCATTGTGATACCGCACCCCGATGTCGAGCGCCGCCTCACGGGTGCGTCCGAGCGGGATGTAGACACCGGCCCCACCCGTGGTCGCGAACACGAAGTCGTCGAAGTTCTTGGTGTCGGCAAACGAGCTGTTGTTGTTGTCGGACCCCTCCACCGAGGACTCGGTGAAGAGGTACGAGAAGCCCACGCCGCCGCTGGCGTACGGCCGCACCGGGCCGGAAGGGGCCGTGAGCTGCGGACCAAAGCCGAGGAAGACGATGTTGTTGGACGTCGTGACATCCACCGAGATGCGCCCGACCGTCGAGCTGAGGGGGACGCGGATCGTCTCGCGGCCGTACTGCAGGAAGCCACCCTCGAGTCCCAGCGAGAGGATGCCGCGCGGATCGACCTTCCAGCGGCCCGTCCCGTCGACGCCGAATCCCTGGTTGACGTAGCGGCTGAACTCCCCGTTGGGGCGACCGTAGATCGCACCGGCGCCGCCGAAGACCGGCGACGGCCGCGGCCCGTCCTCGCGTCGACGTTGGTCCCCACCCCCCACCGTGAACACCTGCGCCCGGGCCAAGCCCCCGGTCAGGGCCAGCAAGCCAAGCGCGCGAAAGATCGTCGTCATCCCCATGGTCATCACATTGCCGAAGTGCTCGGTTGTACGCCACTGCCACACCCGGGTTTCATCGGTAACGATGCCCCTTAGCTTCCGCCATCCCTCTCCCCTGCGTCCCGTGTACCCGATCACCCCCGACGACGTCGCCGCCGCGCGCACCCGGATCGCCCCGTTCATGCCCGCGTCACCGGTGCGCACCTATCCCCTCCTGGATGCGTGGGTGGGCCACGGGATCCGGGTGAGCGTCAAGCACGAGAACTTCAACCCGACCGGGTCCTTCAAGGTGCGGAACGGCCTCTCGTTCATGACGGCGCTCCCCCCGGCCGAGCGTGCGCGCGGGGTCGTCGCCGCGACGCGCGGCAACCACGGACTCGGGATCGCCTTCGCCGGCCGTGCCCTGGGGGTGCCGGCCACGATCTGCGTCCCCCACGGGAACAACCCGGACAAGAACGCGGGGATTCGCGCCCTCGGCGCCACCCTCATCGAGGAGGGCACCGACTACGACGCCTCGATTCAGGCCGCCGCCCGCGTGCAGCGCGAGACCGGTGCCGCCCTCGCGCATTCGACAAACGATGCAAAGGTGCTGGCTGGCGCCGCGACACTGTCGTTCGAGTTCCTCGAGGCGGCGCCTGACCTGGACGCGATGGTCATCGCCATCGGGGGAGGGTCGCAGGCCGTCGGCGCCCTGGTCGCCGCAACGGTGCTTCGCCCGTCGCTTGCGGTGCACGGCGTGCAGGCCGCCGGCGCCCCCGCGACCCACGTGTCCTGGCATGCACGCGAGATGCGCACCACGGAGCGCGCCGAGACGTTCGCCGATGGCCTCGCCACGCGCAGCGCCTACGCCCTGACCTTTCCCGCGTTGCTGCACGGACTCGCTGGATTCGTGACGGTCACCGAAGCCGAGATTGCCGACGCCCTGCGTGCCCTGCTCTCAACGACCCACACACTGGTGGAGGGGGCCGCTGCGGCGGCCCTCGCCGGGATGAAGCAACTCGCGCCGACCCTGGCCGGGCAGCATGTGGGACTGATCATCAGCGGCGGAAACATCGACGAAGCGACGCTGAAGCGGGTACTGCTGCGGGAGATCTAGGGCGACGGGGGGGGCGGCGGCTGATTCAGGGCAACAGCAAACGGCTGCAGTACGGGCAGCACGAGCGGTACGGGGAGCACGGGCAGCACAGGACGCACGGGACGCAGGCTTCGCGTGGTGCTCCAGTCCCGTGCCGCCCGTGCTGCGCAGTGGCAGTTGCCATCGCTCGTTGGTGACCGCACGCCGCACACCACCGCACCTTTGACGAGCTCCCCCTAGTCGCCCGCCACCGCCATCACCCGCTCGCGCAGGATCCCCGGTGGCTGCACCGGCGGCGCGGCGTAGGCCAGCAGCGCCGTCACCTGCGTCAGCACCGCCACCTCGCGGGCCACCTCGACGTCGCGCCAGGCGAGGCGCTCGAACGCTTCCCGTTCCCCGGCGTCGAGCGCGCCGAGTACGTAGGCCGCCGCGTCCGTGCGCTGTACGAGGGGCCTCATGCGGCACCTCCGAGGAGCGGGCCCAGCACCACGCGCAGCTTTTCCATCCCGGCGCGCATGCGCGTCTTCACCGTGCCTAACGGCTCATTGAGGCGGGCCGCGATCTCGCTCTGGGAGAGCCCGCCAAAGTAGGCCAGCTCCAGCGCCACACGCTGGGGCGCCGGCAACTCGTCGAGCGCGCGCCGCACCAGCCGCTGCGCTTCCGACTGCTCAGCCCCGCGATCCGCCAGTTCCGCCGCCGTGCCGAGTCCCGGCGCGGATCCTTCGTCGGCCAGCGCCTCGGCCCGATCCAGCATCCGCGCGCGGCGCTTCTGTGAGCGAATCAGGTCCAGGGCGCGCGTCCGCACGATCGTTGAGATCCAGGCGACCACGCTGCCCCGCACCGGATCGAAGTTGGCGGCCGTCCGCCACACCTGGCTGAAGGCGTCGGCCACCACCTCTTCGGCGTCTGGCCCATCGCGCAGGATCGCCGACGCCAATGAGTACGCCATCCCGCCATGGCGATCATACAACTCGGCCAACCCGCGCTCGTCGCCAGCCACGAGGCGGGCCACCGCGGCAAGGTCAGCCTGGTTCAGGAGCGGGTCCATTCGGGGCGGGGCATCGCCGACAAGGTGCGGCCCACGCCCCGCACCCGCAACACGGGGGTCGGTCGGCTGGGGCTCATCGCGCGGTACGAGGGAAGGCGGCATGATCATCCCCTGTACGCCCGCCCGGCCCCGCCGGATTGCTCAGTTTACCTGCGGCGCCCGCATCGCCTCGCGCACCAGGCTGCGTAGCCGATCGAGCGTGAACGGCTTCTCCAGGAAGACCCGTGCGCTCCCTTCACGCCCGGCGAGCGGGACGCGCGGATCGACAAAGCCAGACATAAGGATCACCGACAGGCCCGGCAGCTCACGCTCGAGCAATGTGGCCAGCTCGCGGCCGTCCATCCCCGGCATCACCACATCGGTAAGCAGGAGGGTCGGGGTGAGTCCGCGTTCCCGCACCTCAACGAGGGCGGCATGGGCGTTGGGCGCCTCCACCACGTGGTATCCGGCCCGCACCAGGGTCCGACGCGTCAGCTGGCGCACGAGGTCCTCATCCTCCACGAGGAGGATGCTCCCCTGCCCGTCTCCCGCGTGAACCCGTGCGGGGGTCCGCGACCGGGACAGCAACGCGGGCTCGGTGATTCTCGGGAAATAGAGACGAACCGTCGTTCCCCCACCGGGTGAGGAATCGAGCCACATGAAGCCCCCGCTCTGCTTCACGATCCCGTAGACCGTGGGGAGGCCCATGCCCGTCCCGTGCTTCTGGCCCTTGGTCGTGAAGAACGGCTCCATCGCCCGACGGAGCGTCTCGTCGTCCATCCCCGTCCCGGTATCGCGCACTTCCAGGAGGACATACGCCCCGGGGGGCATGGGGTGCAGCCGTTCGGTCGCCGTGTCGTCGAGGTCGGCGTCCTCCACGGCCACGTGGACATCGCCCCCATCGGGCATCGCCTCGATCGCGTTGCAGACGACCTGGCGAATGGCGGAGGCGAGTTGGGCCGCATCCACCACGATGCCACCGGACGTGCGGGTGTGGCGGACGAGTCGGACCGAGGGGCCGGCCTGGCGCGCGAGGTCGTCCCACACCAGGTCGAGCACTCGATCGAGATCGGTGGCCCGCGGGTGCAGGACGAGCTGTCGGCTGAAGGCGAGCAACTGGTGGGTGAGGACCGCCGCACGCCGCGCGGCATCGGCGATCTCCGCGATCTCGGCGCGGAACTCCCCCTCGGCGCCACGCTCGAGGATCCCCTCGGCGTTCCCGGCGATGACTGTCAGGAGGTTGTTGAAGTCGTGGGCCACGCCCCCAGCGAGCCGCACCACGGCCTCGACCTTCTCGGTGACCTGCGCGATCGTCTGCGCGCTTGCCGCGGCGGCCTCGTGCAACGCATCCCCGGGTGTCGTGGCAGGGGTCATTCCGGGCAGGTGGGCGAGGAGTGGGGAGCCACCGATCGCTCCCGTCCTTAACTTTCGGCCAATGCGAGCCCCGGAACCGTGACCCACCGCACAACGGACGAGCCGGTCCGCCTCGACAAGTGGCTCTGGGCGGCGCGCTTCTTCAAGACCCGCGCCCTGGCCGCCGAGGCGATCGACAAGGGGCATGTCGACGTCAACGACGACAAGGCCAAGCGCTCGCGCGCCGTCCACGTGGGCGACCGGGTCACGGTGCGACGGCCGCCGTTCGAGCAGCGGCTGGTGGTCCGGGCCCTGAGTGACCAGCGCGGCCCCGCGACGGTGGCGGCCACGCTGTACGAGGAGACCGCGGAGAGCCAGGCCCGGCGCGAGGTCACGGCGGCGCAGCTGCGCGCGGCCGGCCCGGTGGCCGATGGGCGCCCCACCAAGCGTGACCGGCGCGAGATGGATCGCTGGCGCGGGCGCGCCTAACGATCCGCCAGCATCCGGAGGGTCGCGCGATCGAGGCGGTGCCCGCCGGCAAACTCCGTGATGCGTGCGGTCACCCCGCCGGCGGCAAACCGCTCCACCTGTCGCTCCAGCCCGATCCACTCCCGGAACTCGTCACGCACCCCGACGACGAGGTCCACGGCGTCGGCCGGCCACCGGTCGCGCGTGGCCACCAGGTCGACATCCTTCGGCAGCTCGCCGGCCCAGCAGACCACCCGGTCGACGCGCGTGCGCCCCTGCGAGACCCATCGGGCCACCGTCGTCACCCCTTGCGAGAATCCCAGCACCACGAGCCGCGCGCCGGGACGCCGGGTCGCCTCCACCACATCATCGAGGTAATCCACGTAGTCCGCGATCTCGGCCAGCCGGTGCTCGCGCGTCATCCACGTCGTGCCCACCGGCACCGTGGCGTGCGTCCCCTGGTGTCCCTCGGGCACCTTGTAGAACCGGTTGAGCGCCTCCGGCGCGACAACGGCACGGGTGGGGCCGACCAGGCCATCGCAGGCGGGCAGGAATTCCGAGACCAACTGTCCGTAGCCGTGGATGACGAGCCAGACCTCGTCGGCCGTGGCCGGATCACCGAGGGTGCCGACGCGAGCCCGTCGCCTGACCACGAGGTCCATCCAGTTCATGGCGCCTGCCCCGGCCGCACGAGGAGGCGCTGCCCGGCCACGATGCGCGACGCGCCGAGGGCATTCCACGCCAGCAGCGAGTCGGTCGTCGTCCCGTACCGGCGCGCGATGGACTCCAGCGCCTCGCCCGGCTGCACCAGGTGGTAGGTCGCGCGGCGCGACGCCGCACTCGTGGCTTCCACGGCGCGCCGTTCCGCCTCAGCGGCAGCGCGGAGTTGGTCTCTCCGGGCCCGCATCGTGTCGAGCACGGCACGCATCGCCGGCGCGGCCGCCGCCGTCGCCTCCAGCCCCACGACCTGCGTGCCACTCGCCAACCGCACCCGCAGGCCCCTCGAACGCGTGGTGGCCTCCCGCACCCCCACGGCGCCCGCAAACCGGAACGATGCGTCCACCACCTCAAAGGGGCCCGCGGCCCGGTGCAGCAGCGGTTCGGGCGGGATCCCAACGAAGAGCAGCCGACGGTCGGTCGCCGCCAGCACCCCATGCGTGCTGCGGAAGAAGTCCCACCACAACCGCTGGGCCACCGGCGCTTCCGCGAGCACGACCTCCCCGGCTTCCAGCAGCACGGCGCGTTCCGCCACGGCCAGGCGTTGCGTCGCGCCGGCGTCACTGCGCCCGTGATCGATCACCCACCAGGCGACCCCCGCCACGGCCGCGACAAGGAGGACCCATCCCAGCGGCGCGAGCCACCGCATGGTGACCGGACGCCGCAACAGCACGGTGCCACCCTCGCCAGCGGCCATCATGTCGGGGGACGGCGTGCGGGGCGCGGCCGCGCGTCGCGCGCCGCCACCACGATCGAATCGAACCGTCGCCGTTGATCCACCGTCAGCAGCGCCCGCGCCTCCGCGCGCGCCACGTCATTGTTCACGCGGATGGAATCGATGAAAGGCCGCGCCCAGGTGTTGAATCGCTGGAGCGCCTCCTCGTCGCGGCGGCGCAGCCGCTCGCGGTCCCCGAGGTCGATCCCGGCCAGCTCGCGCAGCGAATCCAGTCGGGCCATGTAGGGCTTGTTCTGCACGCGCAGGAGCCGGCGGATTTCCATCAGCCGGTGCTTCTGCACGTCCGTGAGGTCCAGCGCACGACCCGCCTCGATGTATGCGGACACCGGCTCACCATCGGAAAGGTCCAGCGTCATGTGGCCGCGGGGCCCCTCGAACGCAGGCGCCGCCCCACGCTGCGCGTTGGCGACGCCGGAAAGGCTGGCCAGGAACAGGAAGCCGGTGAGGGAGGCGCGCATGGGGCTCGTCCGGGGTGCGTGAGGGTGGCCGTGGGGCCTTCAACCGCTCGACACCGTTCCCACCGCGCGCCCTACCTGACTAGTGCTTCGCCCCCTCGGGCGCCGGAGCCGCGTCATGTTCCGCAGCCGCTGGTGCGTGCGCCGCTGAGGAGCCCGGCGCCGTCTGGTCCCGCGGATTGCGATAGGTGCTGGACTTGATGTACCCGGCCAGGAGGAAGGCGCCCACGGCCATGGCCGTGATCAGTCCGGCGATCCCCCATCCCTGCGAAAAATCGGGCTTGCTCGTCTGGTTGCTCATCTGGGTCGTGAAGGGCCAGCCGGAAAACTAGCGATCAGACGGCGCCGGGGTCGAGGGCTCCGCAAGTCCGGACTGGATCAGTGCGAGGACCTCCGCCGCCGTCGAGCGCCCCCGATCGCGCGCATACCAGGTGCGCACCCGCAGGTTCCGCTCGTCCTTCGGCAGGGTGCGGAGCTCCGAGACGTGCAGCCGCTGCAGCTCCGTCGGGCGTGGCCCCCACCAGCCCAGCTCACGAAAATCCGCGTCGTATGCGATCACCACGGGGATCGACCGGGTCCCGGCCGTGAGATGGGCGTTCATGAGGTCGGGATTCGCATCGCGTCCCAGGATCCGCAACGTCGCCCCCGGGATCAGCTCCACCAGGCGCGCGACGATCGGCAGGGTGTTGACGGCGTCGCCGCACCAATCCTCGGAGAGAGCCAGCAGGTGCACCGTTCCCGAGATCGCCGCGGCTTGCTCGGCGAGGTCGTCCGGAATGCGGGCCGTGCGCTGCACGCCGCGCCAGAACTCCGTGTTCTTCCGGGTCGTCTCGATATAGTCGACGAGGGGGACGGCGCTCGCGTACCGTTCAGCATTCATTGTCACACGGGACCAACCGGCCGAGGCCGCCAGAGGTTCCGGGGAGATTTGCCCGGTCTCATGCGGACGCTTAAGGTTCGGATTCAGGTTGACGGAGTGTTCCCGGTGCAGCAGAGGCAGGTCCGACTTCGTGCGCTCTGGTGCGTGATGGCCGCGGCCCTGTTTTCTTTCGCGTCGCCCATGAGCGCCCAACGCCCTGCCTACCCGCCGACGCGGGCCGTCGACGTCACCGACGACCTGCACGGCGTGCGGGTCGCGGACCCCTACCGGTGGCTCGAGGATCTCGGGAGCACGGAGACGGGCGCCTGGGTCGATGCGCAGAATGCGGTCACCAACCAGTGGCTGGCGCGCACCCCGCGCGCCGACTGGTCGCAACGCCTGACGTCGCTCTGGAACTCGCCACGCGTCAGCGTGCCCCAGCGCCTGCGGAACGGCGTGCTGTTCTACCAGCGCAACTCGGGATTGCAGCGGCAGGCGGAGGTCGTCGCGCAATCGTCGCCCGACACCCCGCCACGGGTCGTGATCGACCCCGCGATGATCTCCCCCGACGGCTCCGTCGCCCTGGCGCAGTTCTCGCCCGCACCGGATGCGCGGCACGTCGCTTATGGTCTCGCGGTCGGCGGCGCCGACTGGGAGGACATCCACATCCGGCGCGTCCGCGATGGGGTGGATCTTCCGGACACGTTGCGCTGGGTGCGCTTCAGCAACCTGTCGTGGACCCGCGATGGCCGCGGGTTCTTCTACTCGCGGTTCCCGGCGCGCGACAGCTCAACGCGGCTCTCGGACGCGCTCGAGCACCACCGCCTGTACTACCACCGACTCGGCACGCCACAGGCCGAGGATGTCCTCGTCTTCGAGCGACCGGCCCAGCCCCAGTGGTTTGTCCATGCGACGACCAGCGAGGACGGCCGGTACCTGTTCATCTACTCCACGGCCGGGGCGGACACCCGCAACCGCCTGGCCGTCGTTGACCTGGTCGACTCGCTCCGTCCGCAGGTCAGCCGCGCACCGCAACTCCTGGTGGACGTCGACGATGCCGAGTACACTGTCATCGGGAACAGCGGGCGCACGGTCTATGTGCGGACCGACCTCGATGCCCCGCGACGCCGCCTGATCGCCATCGACCTCGACCGACCGCAACGCGCCGCCTGGCGCACGGTTATTCCAGAGGGCCCCCATGCCATGGGCGAGGTGGCCATGACCTCCACCGGGTTCGTGGTGAACCGGCTGGTGGACGTGGCGTCGGAGCTGTCGCTCCATGCCCGGGATGGGCGTCGCACCGGCACCGTCCCGCTGCCGTCGTTAGGCACGGTGACGGCCCTGTCGGCGTCGTCCCAGGTGGCCTCGTTCTACTACGCGTTCAGCGCCCCGCTCGTCCCGACGAACGTGTTCCGCTACGATGCGCGGGCCCGCAAGAGCGTGACCTTCCATGTCGCGGCCACGCGGCTCGATGCCAGCCAGTACCAGACGCAGCGGATCTTCGCCACGTCCGCGGATGGCACCCGGGTCCCGCTGTTTGTCACCGCACGGCGCGATACGCCGCGCGATGGCACCGCGCCGACCGTCCTGTATGCGTACGGCGGATTCGGGATCGCCGTGCCCCCCACCTGGAGCGCCGCCGCCGCGGCGTGGCTCGACCGCGGCGGGGTGTGGGTCACGGCCAACCTGCGCGGGGGGAGCGAGTACGGCGAGGCCTGGCACCGTGCCGGCATGCGCGGCAACAAGCAGCGGGTCTTTGACGACTTCATCGCGGCCGCGCAGCAGCTGGTGGCGGACCGCTGGACCGCACCGGCCCACCTCGCGATCATGGGGGGCTCCAACGGCGGACTGCTGGTGGGGGCGGTCATGACGCAGCGGCCGGAGCTCTTTGCCGCCGCCCTCCCCCAGGTGGGCGTGCTCGACATGCTCCGCTATCACCGCTTCACCGGCGGCGCGGCGTGGGCCAACGAATACGGCGCCGCCGACGACCCCGAGGCCTTCCGCTGGTTGCATGCGTATTCGCCGCTCCATCGACTCGTGCCGGGGACCTGCTATCCGGCGACGATGGTGACCACGGCGGACCACGACGACCGGGTCGTCCCCAGCCATTCCTACAAGTTTGCTGCCGCCCTGCAGGCGGCGCAGGGGTGCGACCGGCCCGTCCTGCTGCGCACGGAGCGCGACGGCTCCCACGGGTACCGACCCACCGACCGCCAGATCGCCGAGTATGCCGACCTGTGGGCGTTCGCGTGGGCGGCCACCGGCGGCGCGCGGTGACCCGCGTCCTCGCGACCCCCACCACTCCCCCCGACCCCGAGGTCATCGCGGAGGCGGCGGCCGCCATCCGTGCGGGTGACGTGGTCGCCATTCCCACCGAGACCGTCTACGGGCTCGCCGCCAATGCCACCAACGCGGCGGCCGTCGAGAAGATCTTCGTCGCCAAGGGTCGCCCCGCCTGGAACCCGCTGATCGTCCACATCGCGGATACGGAAGCGCTGGACGACGTCGCCCGCGATATCCCGCCACTCGCTCGTACCCTCGCGGCGCATTTCTGGCCCGGCCCGTTGACCCTGGTCCTGCCGCGGCGATCCGTGGTGCCTGACATCGTCACCGGCGGACGAGAGACGGTGGGGGTGCGCATGCCCGCCCATCCCGTGGCGCGGGCGATCATTCGCGCGGCCGGGGTCCCCGTCGCCGCACCAAGCGCCAATCGCTTCATGGAGGTCTCCCCGACCACCGCGGCGCACGTGGTCGCCGGGCTGGAAGGCCGGATCCCGCTCGTCATCGACGCGGGCCCTACCGACGTGGGGATCGAGTCGACAGTGGTCGACCTGACGACCTCCCCCCCGGTACTGCTGCGCCCCGGTGCGGTGACGCGCGACCAACTGGAGCCGCTCACGGGCCCCCTGGCGGCCCCGAAGAAGGCCGCCTCGCCCGACGAGGTGCGACCAGCCCCCGGGATGATGGAGCGCCACTACGCCCCTCGGGCGCGCCTCGTGCTCTTTGCCCCTGCGGAAATCGGCGACGCCCTGGCCCAGGCGACCGCCGCGAGCGCCACCGGGGAGCGGGTTGCCGTCGTATCCCGCTCCGCCGCCGCAGGCCCCCATGCCATCCAGATGCCGCAGGACCCTGCGGGCTACGCCACCCGCCTCTACGGCGTGCTCCACGACCTGGACCTGGCCGGGGTGACCATCGCCTGGGTCGAGGAACTGCCGGTGGACGCCCCCTGGGAGGGGGTACGGGATCGACTCCAGCGAGCCGCGGCGCCCTGAGCCCCCCCGCCGCCGCCCGCCTGGCGAGGTCGGCCGTTGCGCGCGAGAGGCCAACTGTTAGACCTTCCCGAAGCTGACACTTACCTGACATCCGCTTCCCGGCACCCCACATGCCCTGGCTCAACTACCACCACCTGCTCTACTTCTGGACCGTCGCCCGCACCGGGAGCGTCACCAAGGCGTGTGTGGAATTGAACCTGACCCAGCCGGCGGTCAGCGCCCAGATCCGGATGCTCGAGCGCGCCCTCGGCGAGAAGTTGTTCATGAAGCGGGGGCGGAACCTGGTGCTCACCGACATCGGGCGCGTGGTCTATCGCTACGCCGATGAGATCTTCGTGCTGGGGCGCGAGATGCAGGAGACCCTGGCCGGCAAGATCAGCGGACAACCGCAACGGCTCGTCGTCGGGGTCGCCGACCAGGTACCGAAGACCATCGTCTACAAGCTGCTGGAGCCCACGCTGCATGGCGCCGACGCGATCCGCCTGACGGTGCGGGAGGATGGTCTCGAGCGCCTTCTCGCCGACCTGTCGATGCACAGCGTCGACCTCGTCATCTCGGACGCGCCGATCGGTGGCACCACGCGCATCAAGGCGTTCAACCACGTCCTGGGCGAGACCGACGTGAGCATCTACGGCAGCCCGGCGCT
>JAEUJL010000246.1 GCA_016794835.1 Gemmatimonadota bacterium
CCGAAACTCGGTGAGCGTGCGAACGGCAAACCGGAACTGCCCGCGGCGGATCGTGCCACTCGCGCCCGTCGGGTTCGCACTGCGGATCGCCGTCGAGAGGTCGTTGGGGGTGAGGCCGAGCGCGCGGAGGCGTGCAGGATCCGCCTCGACGCGAATTTCATCCTCGGGGGCTCCGACGACGGCGACGCTCGCCACGCCACCGATCTGTTCCAGCCGCCGGGCAAAGACCTCCTCGGCCGTGCGTGAGAGCGATTGCAGGTCGCCGGTGGTGCCTAACGCCAATACGGCGATCGGCCGCTCGCCCGGGTCGCTGGTGAGGAGGGTGGGGCGTTCGGCCCGTTCGGGGAGGCGCCCCCGGGCGTTGTCCAGCCGTTCGCGCACGTTGAGCACCGTCGACTGCATGTCGGTGCCCCACGCGAAGCGCACGATCGTCGTGGCTTCGCCGGTGCGGCTGATCGAGCGAAGCTCCACCAATCCCGGGGTTGCCGCGATCGCTTCCTCGATGGGCTCGGCGATGAAGCGGGAGACCTCGGTCGCGGCCGCCCCTTCGTACACCGTGCGGATGGTGAGCACGGGGAGGGTGACATCCGGCAGGAGCGAGACGGGGAGGCGCGAGAGCGAGACCGAACCCAGCAGGACGATCGCGATGACGGACGCGAGCGTCGAGACCGGGCGCTTGACGGCCGCCGAGACGAGGGACACGGGCGCCTAACGCTCAGGGGTGCGTGCGCCGCGGGCCGTGTCGGCGACGACTTCGCGCACCATGGCATCGTGCGTGAGGGTGAGGTGCCCGGCGATGATGACCTTGTCGCCCACCTCCACCGGGATCAGCCCGGTGCCGGAGTCGGGGAGCACCTCGGTGAAGGCGCTGTTCGATCGGCCCGGGTTGATGTAGACCCACTGCGCGCGCCCGTCCTTGACCACGAAGACCAGCGGGCGGCCGTCACGTTCAATGACGGCCTGCCGCGGCACGAGTCGTCGCTTCGCCAGGCGACCGGATTCGAGCCGGACATCGGCATACATCCCGGGCCGGAGCGGGCCGGGGGCGGTGATCCGCACGAAGACCCGTCCGGCGCGTGTGGTGGTGTCAATCAATGGAAGGATGGCGGTCACCCGACCCGCGACCGTGCGTCCCGGCGCCGAGGCGCTGCTGATTGACGCGACCCCGCCTTCGCGAATGAGCGGAAGGTCATGCTCCAGGACCGAGGCCTCGATGCGCAGGGCATTGAGGTTGACGACGCGGGTCATCGCTTCACCGGCCTGGACGCGCTCGCCTGTCGTGCGGTCGACGCGGTCGACCATCCCGTCGAAGGGGGCGACGATCGTGGCCCGTTCGCGTTCCAGCTTGGCGCGATCGAGCCGCACACGCGCCGCCTGGAGCCCGGAGCGGGTGAGGGCGATGCGACGCTGTTCTGGTGTAGGTGGCCGCCCCAGCACGATCGAGTCCGGGGCGACGGCGTCCTGGTAGCGCACCTCGGCCTCGGCGACGGCCGCCTCCGCCTCGAGCACGCCCAGGTCGAAGGGGCGGGGATCGAGGCTGACGAGGGTTTGTCCGCGCTTCACCCGGTCGCCCGGGCGCACGAGGACCTGTTGGATGGTCCCGGCGACTTCGGATCGCAGGGTGGCCTCGCCGTCGGCGCGGACCTGCCCGGTAGTGGTGACGGAGAGGACCAGGTCACCATCGCTGACCTCGGTGACCGAGACTGGAAGGGCAACCGCCCGAGCGGAGGCCGGCGCATCGCTACCG
>JAEUJL010000277.1 GCA_016794835.1 Gemmatimonadota bacterium
ACGAGATGATGTGGAAGCCGAAGCCCCAGCTGATCGCCTGGTCGGCCGGCACGCCGAAGAGCGCCAGTCCCTCACGTCCAAAGAACTCGAAGATGCCGAAGAACCCCGGGGTCGACGGCGCCGCGACCCCGACGGCGATCAACGACCCGACAAACACCGCGGCGGCAAACGGGGCATCGATCCCCACGGCGAGGAAGCCCAGGTAAAAGGCGAACGCATTGACGAGCCACATCACCACGGCCCAGCCCACGATCCGCGCGAACCGCGTCGGGGAGCGCAGCGCGGCGAAGCCTCCCAGCAGCGACCCGACGAACGGGCTCAACTTCTTGTGCACCACGGGGGCCACCCGCCCGATGACCCCGTCGAAGATCCGGGTGACAAGCGAAGGAAAGAAGGCGAGGGCAAAGAGGCCGACCAGGGCCACTGCGGCGACCCCGCCAACCACGCGGGTGGTCCTGGTGATCGTCCACCCGTTGATGGTGGTGTCCGGGGGAATATCCGACACCATCACCGCGAGGACGAGCAGGACGATCACGACGACCGCATCGATGACCCGGTCCACCGCGAGGGAGGCGACCGCCGTGGGGAAGGGAACGCGACGGTCTTCGCGGGTGACCGCGAACGCACGCGCGACCTCGCCGGCCCGCGCCGGCACCACGTTGTTCACCATCATCCCGATGGCGATCGAACGCCACAGTGGCGCGACCGGGACATCGGCCACCGGCTCCAGGATCACCCGCCAGCGCAGGGCGCGCAGCGGAAAGACCAGGGTGGCAACGACCCCCGACGCGAGGAACAGCCCCCAGTTCGAGGAGGCCAGCAAGCGTCCAACTTCATGGAAGTCGACGCCGCGCAGCGTGTACCACAGCGCGGCAGCGCTGACCGCGACTCCAACCCACGCCCTCCACCCGAACTTCATGACGCGTCGGGGCGCGCGAGGTCGAGGAGGTCGAAGATCTCCTGGAGCGTGTCGTCCGGCGGCGTCCCGCGTGCGCGCCAGCTCTCGCGCAACGCGATCGCACGCTCGATGGCGGCCGGGCCGCGGAAGAGCAGCGTTTCAATCGGGACGACCTCGGTGGCATCGAGGTCGGCCGGCTCACTCAAGGGCTGGGTATCCAGGGAGCTGAACCCGGCGATGCCGGTCCCAAGGAAGGCCTTGAGATCTGCGCCGGTCGGGGTGGCACGTGCCGGACGTGCGGCAGGGGACGAAATGGAGGGCACGGCCGCTGGTGTGAGGTGACGCCGGCGTTGTACCGTCGCGATCGAACGCTCGAGGTCGTCGAGGGTGTCGAACGGCTGGGCGATGATGCGACTCGCGGTCGAGAGGGCGTCCAGCTCAACGGACCCGAGCACATCACGCGCCTCGCGCGACTCGGCGAAGAAGGCGGAGAGCTCGTGTGCGCCGTAGGAGGCCGCCAGGGTCTCGAGTTCGCGAGTCGTGGCGTTCAGCTCGCGACGCACCCGCGCGGCGGCGACAGGATCGTGCGCGGCGCGTCCCTCGCTGACCAGGCGCTGGAGGTGTTCCGCGCGGGTGACCAGGTCCTGATGCAGTCGCGCGGCCGCCGAGAGAGGCGCCGCGGTTCCGCGCGAGACGAGGTGTGGGCCCGCGTCCGGATGAAACAGCTGGTCGATCCGAACCACCGGCGGCGTGGAAGATGTCGGCTGGTCCAGGGTGGCAAGGGCGGACGCGAACGCTTCAGCCTCGTCGTGCGGCACCGTGTGGACGCCGGTCCCACGCAGGCCATCCGCGGTGACACGGAACAGCGCGGCGGCGGCGCGGAACACGTTGGCCTCGCCCGCGGTGAGTGGGGCATCCGGAAGGAGCCGTCTCGCCACCTGCTCCACCGACTCGGCGGCGTCAGCCAGTGGTGGGTAGTTGCCGATGCCGGCGACCCCACGGAGCGTGCGGGAGCGGCTGACGGCGTCGTCGAGCGCTCGCCGATGGGTGGAATCGGCGACAAACGCGGAGAGCTCGGCGGCGATCGCGGCCGCCTGCAGGGCCACGAAGACGGGCACCGTCGCTTCGTGGCTGGGGGTGGGGCGGGTCGGGGTGGTAGCCGGGGCGGTGCGGCGGAGCTCCGCCAGCCTCGCCTCGGCGAGTCCCTGCTCCCGCGGTCCCCAGACGCGCACCCCCCGCACGAGGAGGCGGAGGTCGACCACGGTGCGGCGGAGCAGGCTTGCCGCATCGGGACCCCATGGGGTGGTCCCTTCGGCGATCCCACCGACCAGGGCTTCCACCTCCCGCGCGATGGCGGCGATGGGATCCGCCTTGGCCATTGCCGAGCTGCCGCGCAGTGCGCGCGCCGTGGCGAGCAGGGCATTGGTGTCCGGGACGCGTCCCTCGGGGACGGTCGCGAGCTGGTCGAGTGCGTCGAGATACTCGGCGGCTTCGACGAGGTAGTACTCGAGGAACTCGGGCGAACCGTTCATGGGGAGCGACGGGGTCAAAAAGCCGGGCGTCAAGTTAGGCACGAGGCTCCGGGACTCGCTAGGTAGACGCGCGAGCCGCGTCCATCGCCACACGCATTTCCCGGACGGCCGCCGCGATGCCAATGAAGACGGCTCGGCCGACGATGGCGTGGCCGATGTTCAGCTCCTCGATCTCCGGGATCGCCGCCACCGGGCCGACGTTGGCGACGGTGAGGCCGTGGCCCGCATGCACATGGAGGCCGAGGGAGGTGCCGAGGGCGGCAGCCATGCGGAGGGCGCGCCGCGGCATTTCGTCGGTTGGGTGATGGGCGTAGGTCCCCGTGTGCAGCTCCAGGGCCGTCGTCCCCAGGTCGCGCGAAGCGCGGACCATGCGTTCGTCGGGATCGATGAAGAGCGAGACGAGGATCCCGGCCGCCTGCAGGCGCGCGATCGTGGCCATCAATCCCGCCGGATCCCGGGTCACATCGAGGCCGCCCTCGGTGGTGACCTCCTCGCGCCGCTCGGGCACCAGGGTGACCTGGTAGGGCCGGACCCGGAGGGCGATCTCGACCATTTCGGGGGTGTTGGCCATCTCCAGGTTGAGGACCGTCGTGACGGTGCGCGCCAACCGGTCGATGTCCTGGTCGATGATGTGGCGGCGATCTTCACGGAGGTGGGCCGTGATGCCATCGGCGCCGGCCGCTTCGCAGGCCACCGCGGCCGCGACGGGATCGGGCTCAGCCGCTCGTCGTGCCTGACGAATGGTCGCGACGTGGTCGACGTTGATGTACAAACGCTGGTGGATGGTCGTCATGGGAGCAGAGACGGGAACGACAGGTGACGCAGTCGGGCACGTTGCCCGACCCCCCAGCCCCCGTTAGGTTCGCATCCAACCCTTGGCGGGAGCTCCTGCGTGAAGAAACTAGCCATCCTCGCGCTGATCGTGGCCGGGTGCAGCCGAAACCCTGGTCCGGGATCCCAGCTGACGGGCGCCGCGGCCCCCCGGTTGGCTGCTGAGCAGTTCATGAAGGCGGTTGCCGCCCAGGACCTGCAGGCCATGTCGGTGGTGTGGGGCACGGAGAAGGGCGCCGCTCGCGACCAGCTCGACCGGAACGAGCTGGACCGGCGGCTGATCGTGATCCAGTCCTGCTACGCGCACGACCGGTACACGATCGGGGAAGAGTCGCCGGGGCCGAACGGTCACCGCTTCATCAAGGTGTCCATCACCCGCGGCCGGAATTCGCGCACCCCCAACTTCGAGATGGTCAAGGGGCCGTCGGATCGCTGGTACGTCCAGGACGCCGACTTCGACGCGATGCAGGGGATGTGTCGGACGTCCCAGTAGGGAACCGTCCCCGACCGTCCTGATTAGTACTCCGACAGCTCGACGAGGACCCCGCCGGTGGATGCAGGATGGAGGAAGGCGATGCGTTTCTTCTCCGCGCCCAGGCGGGGAACCTCATCGATCAGTCGGATCCCGGCGGCGCGGCAGCGGTTCAGGGTGCCGTCGAGGTCGTCCACGGCAAAGCAGACGTGGTGGATCCCGGGCCCCCGCTTGGCGATGAACTTTCCAATGGGGGAACCGGGGTCGGCCGACTCCAGGAGCTCGACCAGGGAGTCCCCGGCGGCGACGCCGGCAATGCGAGCGCCGTCGGCGTCGTCCAGGGGCACTTCCGGCATGCCGAGGACGTCCCGGTAGAGGGGGAGGAGCCCCTCGATGGAGCTGACGGCGAGGCCGATGTGGGCGATTCGGGTGCCGCGTGGTGTGGACTGGGGCATGGAGTGACTACAATTGAAGACGGTTGGAATCTTATCAGTCGCCACGCGCGCGACGGGAGGAGCACCAGGCGATGGGCAACACGATGGCAGTGACGGACGCGACCTTCGAGGCGGAGATCGAGAAACACGAGGGGCTTGCCGTGGTCGACTTCTGGGCGGAATGGTGCGGGCCGTGCCGGATGGTCGGTCCGATCATTGACCAGCTGGCGGGCGACTATGCCGG
>JAEUJL010000259.1 GCA_016794835.1 Gemmatimonadota bacterium
CCATGCGCCTCATTGTCCTCTTGCCGGCAACCGGGGAGGAACTCGCCCAGGTCGATCGGCTCGACCCGAAGGGCGATTTCGAAGGGCTGCTCAGGCGGGCGACCCGTGATGAGAAGCCGGCCGTGCGCGCAGCGGCCACTGCGCGCCTGCGCTCGGATCCGGAGTTCCTCGAGCGCCTGGCTGGCATGCTGGATTCAGGATACGCCGACGTGGCGCTTTCGTTCGTGCGCGACGCTGAGCTTACCCCCGCCGAGAAGGCTCGTCTGGCCCGCCCCGCGCTGAACGCCCTCGGGCGGTGGGTGAACAGTGCGCCCGCGCCCAACTTCACGACGTCGGACCACCTGCGCCGCACACGCCGTTTTGGCGACGAGCTCTTCCGCATGCTCCCGGAGCAGTTCGCTGGCCACGGCGTGGATTTCACCGAGCTGCAGGCGTGGTATCGGGAGAAGATGCAGTGAGCCCGACGGCGCTGACGATGACGCAGACCACCAACAGCGCGACGTTCGTCCTGCACTTTCGCGACCACCGTCCGCCGCACGAGATCCCGTTCGCCTTGGAGCGTGACCCGTTGACCCTTTTCACGGCCCCCATCCCAAGACGAGTGGGAGCTGTTCATCGTTGACGTGCGCGAGGCGTTCAACGCGCGCGGGGCGATGACGAGCCACGGGTCGCCCTGGCAGTGGAGCAACGGGAACCTCCAGATGCTGCACGAGCCGACGGATGAGGGCCATCGCATCCGCTTCCGGACGGTGAAGGGCGATGCGGCGGGGAGGATCGGGCTCGGGTGCGGCGCGGGCGCGCCGGCCCATGCGTTGCATGACCGGAGGGGACGGGCGAGTATATCCGCGCCGCCGCGGTCATCTGTCACCCGAGCCTCGCATGATGCCCCTCCGTCCCGCCGTCCTCGCCCTCCTTGCTGTCATTGCCCTCCCTGCCGGTTCGCGCGCACAGGAGGGAACGGCCTACGAAGTCGTGGCCACACGCCACGTGATGGTCCCCTCGCACGATGGGGTGAAGCTCGCGACCGACATCTACGCTCCCGGCCGGGGTGGGACGGTGACGGGGAAGTATCCCGCCATCGTGGAGCGCACGCCGTACAACAAGGACAGCGGGGCGGACGCACTGGTCAACTACTTCGTGCCTCGCGGGTACGTGGTGGTGCGGCAGGACATCCGGGGGCGCTACCGGTCGGAAGGGCAGTGGCGGCCGCTGCGCGATGATGGCCCCGACGGGGCGGCACTCCTGGCCTGGATTGCCGCGCAGCCGTGGTCGAACGGGAAGGTGGGGACGGTCGGCACCTCGTACGCCGGTGCGACGCAGCATGCGATCGCCCTGACGGGGGCCCCGGCGCTGACGGCGATGGTGCCGGTGGATGCCATGAGCAACACCGGGCACTACGGGGTGCGGCACCACGGCGCCTTCGAGCTGCGGTGGCTCAACTGGGTGTTCACGTTAGGCAACGCGACGGGCACGCGGGCCGGCGCCACGGGGCTGGCCAGCGACCCCAACGCGGTGCCGGCGGCCGCGCGCGCCGCGGCGAGCCCGGAGGCGGCCCCGGCGCTGCAGGACCTCGGCACGCGGGTGCGCGAGTATGCTCGGGCCCTCCCGCTGCGCCCGGGGACCACGCCCCTCAAGCATGCCCCCGACTACGAGGGGTGGCTTGTCGAGGCGATGCGCCACGGGGACAACGACGCCTGGTGGCGCGAGATGGGGGCGAGCGTGGTCGACAACCTGGGGAAGTGGCAGGATGTCCCCGCGTACCACGTGACGGGATGGTACGACTCGTGGGGGACGCAGGTGGCCAACATGAACTACGCGCAGCTGGCGAAGTCCAAGAGGAGCCTGCAGCGCCTGATCGTCGGGCCGTGGACGCACGGGGGGCAGGGGGTGCGCTACTCCGGCATCGCCGACTTTGGCCCCGAGGCGGCCATCGACATGAATGCCCTGCGCCTGCGGTGGTTCGACAAGTGGATGCGCGGGGTGGACAACGGGGTGGATCGCGAGGCCCCGGTGCGCATCTTCGTGATGGGGGCGGGGGATGCCCGCAAGACGCCGGAGGGGCGGGTCTTCGTGGGGGGCACGTGGCGTGACGAGCGCGAGTGGCCCCTCGCGCGCACGCAGTACACGCCCTACTACCTGCATGCAGACGGCCGCCTCTCCCCGCAGCGGCCCGCCCCCTCGGCGCCCACCCGCTACGCGTTCGACCCGCGCAACCCCGTGCCGACGATTGGTGGCAACGTGTCGTCGGAGGGGATCCTGATGCCGCGGGGGGCGCAGGACCAGCGCTGCTCGCCGGAGCACTGGCTGTGCACCAACGACCTCCCGCTCTCGGCGCGGAGCGACGTGGTCGTCTTCCAGACGGCGCCGCTGGAGCGCGACATGGAGGTGACGGGCCCCCTGGTGGTGAAGCTGTGGGCGGGGTCCGATGCCCGGGACACCGACTTCACGGTGAAGCTCGTGGATGTGTACCCGCCGAGCCGTGACTGGCCCGCGGGGATCGACCTGATCGTGGCCGACGGGATCGTGCGGGCACGCTACAACACGTCGGCCAGCCGGGCGACGCTGCTGCGTGATGCGGGGGCGCGGGAGTACACGATCGAGACGTACCCGACCTCGCTGGTCTTCCGAAAGGGGCATCGCATCCGCGTGGACGTGAGCAGCAGCAACTTCCCGCGCTTCGACGTGAACCCCAACACGGGAGAGCCGCTCAACGAGCAGCGCCGCTGGGCGGTCGCCAACAACACCATCTGGCACGATCCGCAGCACCCGTCGCACATCCTGCTCCCGGTGATCCCGGCGGGGCGTCCCTCGCCGCCGTGAACCACGCGCCGAAGCGAGTCGGGGGAGCTTCCCGGCTGGCCCTGGCGGGGATGCCGGGGCTGGCGGTGCGCTCAGCGACCGATTCGGCACGCAGCGCCGGGTTGGACCCGGGTGCCGTCGCTGGGTTCATGCTCGGTGTGCTGCCCAACCTCGCGGCGGCTGCGCTTGCGTATCCTGGAGCACATCGACAAGTAGTGCCAGCAGACGTCGCGCGCTCCACGTGCGTGATGACCGCGTCCATCCGGTGCGCTTCCGGAACAGGACCACGCCACACCTCCTCGCCTTCCCTATGTCTTCCCCTTCCTCCGCGCGCGTCCTCATCGTCGGCGGCGCCATCATGGGCAGCTGGACCGCCTGGGCACTGCGCCAGGCCGGCTTTCGCGGCAGCATCACGGTGATCGAGCAGGACCCCACGTACCAGTTCTCCTCCACCGCCCTCTCCGCCGCGTCGATCCGGACGCAGTTCGGCACACCGACCAACATCGCGATGAGCCTGTACGCGGCCGACCTCTTTCGCGACATCAGGGCCGTATTTGGCGACGACGCGGAGATCGGCTTCCACGAGAAGGGCTACCTCATCCTGGGCGGGCATGACCAGGTCGCGACGCGTGTGGCCGCCGCCGAGATGCAGCGCTCGTTTGGGGCTGACGTGCAGGTGCTGTATCCCGACGCGTTGCGGGCGCGGTTTCCGGGGATCGCCTTCGACGACATCGGCATCGCGACGTTCGGCGCGCAGCATGAGGGGTGGTTCGATGCGTGGGGATTGCTGACCGCGGTGCGGCGTGGCGCGCGTGCGCTCGGCGTCGAGTACCTCCATGCCACGGCGACGTCGTTCACCACTCACGGCGAGCGCGTGACGGGGGTGGTGCTCGCCGATGGCCAGCACCTGGCGTGTGACACCTGCGTGCTGGCGGCGGGCCCATGGTCCGGGCGCCTGGTGGCCTCGTTGGGCATCGACCTGCCGGTGGTCCCCAGGAAGCGC
>JAEUJL010000292.1 GCA_016794835.1 Gemmatimonadota bacterium
GGTGGACTCCGTCATCAGGGAGTGGAAGGTCCCGGGGCTGGCGCTTGCCGTGGTGCACAAGGGCAAGGTCATCCACCTCAAGGGCTACGGCTACAAGGATGTTGCCGGCCGCGTGCCCGTCACCCCGACGACCAAGTTCGCCATCGGCTCCGTCACCAAGTCGTTTGTCGTGACGGGGCTCGCGACGCAGGTCGCGCAGGGGAAGGTCGAGTGGGACAAGCCGGTGCGCGAGTACCTCCCTGACTTCCGCATGTACGACGCGGCGGCGACCGAGCGCATGACGCCGCGCGACCTGGTCACGCATCGCTCGGGGCTTCCGCGGCACGACCTGCTGTGGGGTCCCGGCGTCTTCTCGCGCGATGAGTTGTACCAGCGCCTGCGCTTCCTCGAGCCCACGCGCGACTTTCGGAGCTACTGGCAGTACCAGAACCTGATGTACATGACGGCCGGCTACCTCTCGGGAAAGCTCAACGGCTCCACCTGGGAGCAGGTGATCCGTGACCGCATCTTCGCCCCGCTCGGCATGCGCACGGCGGACCTCTCCGTGGCGGACCTGCAGCGTTCCGCGGACTTTGCGCTGGGATACGCGCTCACCGGGAACACTCCCCAGGACTCCGCGATCAAGGTCCCGTACCGCAACCTCGACGCGGTAGGCCCGGCCGGGTCCATCAACGCCAGCGTGGAGGAGATGGCCGCGTACCTGGCCATGCACATGGCGGGTGGCAAGCACAACGGCACCGAGGTGATTGGCGCCCGCGACGCCCGCGAGATGCAGACGCCGCAGATGGTGATGCCCAAGGCCCCCGCTCCGCCGTCGGGCGAGTGGATGGAACTCGGCGACGAGTCCTACGGCATGGGCCTGTTCATCAACACCTACCGGGGGCACAAGCTCGTGCACCACGGGGGGAACATCGATGGCTTCTCCGCGGAGCTGAACTTCCTGCCGAATGATTCGCTCGGGGTCGTGGTGCTCACCAACCTCAATGCGACGCCGGTTCGCGACTTCCTTCCGTACCTGGTCTACGATCGCCTGCTGGGGCTCCCGTCGATCGACTGGAGTCGCCGCTTCCTCGATCGGCGCGCGGCGACGCAGGCCGTCGCCCGCCAGGCGACCGCGCGGGAGGAGGCACTGCGCCGGCCCAATACGCAGCCCGGGCACCCCCTCGACGACTACGTGGGCACGTACACCCATGCGGCGTATGGCCCGATCACGATCCGCCGCGACGCCAGCGGGCTCCGGATGAAGTTCATGACCTTCGAGTTCCCGCTCGAGCACTACCACTTCGATGTGTTCCGCGCGGTGCCCCCCGCCGGCAACCCGCTGTTGGCCAACTACCGGTGGAAGCTGGCCTTTGCGACCGACGTGGATGGTGATGTCGTGAGCCTCACCGCGCCGGTTGAGCCGGCCCTGCGGGCCACGACCTTCACCCGTCCCAAGCCCACGCGTTAGGTGTTTCCCTCGTACCGCATCACCAGCGCGGCGCGATCGCTCGCGGCCTGCCACAATATCGAGGACCTGCGCCGCCTCGCGCGGCGCCGCTTGCCCGCCCCGATGTTTCACTACATCGACGGCGGGGCCGACAACGAGTGGACCCTCGCGCGCAACACGACCGCCTTCGACGACTACGAGCTCGTCCCGCACTACCTGCGCGACGTCAGCACCATTGACTGCTCCACCCGGCTGCTCGGGCAGGACGTGAAGCTGCCGTTCTTCCTCGCCCCGACCGGGATGTCACGCCTCTTCCATCACGAGGCGGAGCCGGGGGTGGCGCGGGCGGCGCAGGGCGCCGGGATGTGGTACACCCTGTCCACGATGGGCACCACGCGCATCGAGGAGATCGGCAGCCTCGGCGCCGGGCCCTGGATGTACCAGGTC
>JAEUJL010000330.1 GCA_016794835.1 Gemmatimonadota bacterium
CCCGGATACACCGCGGCCAGCGATTGGGTGGCCGCTCGTTATGCAGAATGGGGGATCCCCGCGCGCAAGGAGCGGTATGGCACGTGGCGCGGGTGGCGTCGGCGCTATACGCACTTCGACCTCATTGCCCCGCGTGAGCGCACGCTGGAGGGGTTGATCCTGGCGTGGAGTCCCGGCACCACGCGTCCCGTCGAGGGGGATGTGGTCGTGATGCCTGCGCTCGCCGACAGCGCGGCGATGCGCGCCTGGTTGCCGACCTTGCGGGGCAAGTTCCTCCTCCTGTCCGCGCCGGAACCCACCTGCCGACCCGACGAGAACTGGGAGCGGTTGGCCCGCCCCGCGTCCGTCGCGGCGATGAAGGCGTCGCGTGATTCCACCAAGCGTGCGTGGACGCTGCGTACCCGCATCCTGGGCGCCAACCCGTTTCCATTGCTCGACGGCTCGGGGGCGGCGGGCATCATCACGACCAACTGGTCCGCGGGCTGGGGGGTGAACAAGGTGTTCAGCGCGTCCACGAAGACCGTGCCGGTGCTGGACGCGAGCTGCGAGGACTACGGGCTGCTGCATCGCCTGGCGGCCAACAACCAGGGGCCCCGGGCGCGGCTCGACGCGCGGGCGGAGGAGTTACCCGATGCCCCGATGTTCAACGTCGTTGGGGAGATCAAGGGGACGGAGAAGCCCAACGAGTACGTCCTCCTTGGCGCGCACCTGGATTCGTGGGACGCGGCCTCCGGGGCGACGGACAACGGCACCGGCACGGTGATGATGATGGAGGCGATGCGCCTGCTGAAGGCCGCGTATCCCAACCCGAAGCGCACGATCCTCGTGGGGCACTGGGGCGGGGAGGAGCAGGGGCTCGTCGGGTCGCGCGCGTTCGCCGAGGATCACAAGGACATCGTCGATGGCCTGCAGACGGCCTTCAACCAGGACAACGGGACCTGGCGCATCGAGTACATCCGGATGATGGGGCTGACCGGAGCGGGGGCGCACTTCGGCAAGTGGCTGAGCGTGATCCCCTCGGAGATCGAGTCGCTCATCGACCTCGACTTGCCGGGCGTCCCGGAGACCGGCGGCAGCGACCACATGTCGTTCCTGTGTGCCGGGGCGCCGTCATTCCGGTTGCAGTCGAACTACCCGGACTACCGGCAGTACACCTGGCACACCAACCGCGACACGTACGACAAGATCATCCTCGATGACCTGAAGAACAACGCGACGCTGGCGGCGATGCTCGCCTACCAGGCGAGCGAGGATCCGGTGCGCGTTCCCCGCGACCAGCGCGTGCTGACGCCGGGCGCGGGGTCGCCGGGGGCGTGGCCGCGGTGCAGCTCGCCGCCCCGCCAGACCCCGCGTTAGGCATGCCAGGTCGCACGCGGGCCGGGTCCCGCCTCGGGGCGGTGGCCCGGGGCGTGGTCCTCGCGGTCGCCGTCTGGGGGCGTGGCGCGTTGGCGCAGGCGCCGTTTGATGTCGTGCGGGTCGATGACGTGATGGCGCCGATGCGGGACGGGGTGCGCCTCCACACGGAGGTGTACCGACCCGCCCGCGGGACGGCGGCGATCGACTCCGCCTTTCCGTCGTTGTTGCTCCGCACCCCGTACGAGATCCGCGGCGACGAGATCGTCCGGCAGGCGCGGGCCTTTGCGGCCGCCGGGTACGTGGTGGCGCTGCAGAACATCCGTGGGCGGTACCGCTCGGAGGGGACCTTCACGAAGTACTCGGTGCTCGATGCGCCGGACGGTTACGACGCCATCGAGTGGCTGGCCCGACAGCCGTTCAGCAACGGGCGCGTGGGGACCTGGGGGCGCTCGTATGCGGCGCACACCCAGGCGGACGCGGCCAAGCTGAATCCGCCGCACCTGAAGGCGATGATCGTGAACCAGGGCGGCATGGCCGACGCCTGGGACCACGCGGTCCGGCACGGCGGCGCGTTCGAGCTGGGGCGGGAGATGACCTGGGTCTGGCAGGAGGCGCGGCGCGAGACGGCGGATCCCGTGGCCCGCGCGCGCCTCGAGCGCGAGAAGGTCGAGGACTGGTACCAGCAGCTCCCGTTGCGGAAGGGCCAGAGCCCGCTCGCGAGCGTGCCCGAGTATGAGGCGTACTTCCTCGACGAATGGATGCAGGAGGGACGTGGTCCCTTCTGGGATCGCATCGCCCTCGCCTGGAAGCCGTATTACACGCAGACCGCAGACGTCCCGATGCTGCACCTGGGGGGGTGGTACGACATCTTCCTGCGCGGCACCCTCGACAACTACCTGGGCCTCCGCGCCGGCAAACGCGGACCGGTGCACGTGGCCATCGGGCCGTGGGTGCATGGAGGCAACGGGCGCACCTACGCCGGCGACGTGGATTTCGGGGCCGCCTCGGCCATCGAGGGATTCGAGGTCGCGTATCACCTGCGCTGGTTCGATCGCTTCCTGCGCGACATGCCCACCGGCGTTGACACCGCGCCGCCGGTCCGCCTGTTCGTGATGGGGGGCGGGCCGGGAACGAAGGACCCCAACGGTCGGCTGCAGCACGGGGGGAGCTGGATCACCGGGCGGGCCTGGCCGCTGCCGGAGGCGCGACCGGTGCGCTACTACCTGCGCGCGGGCGGTGGGCTGGGGCCCAGTCCGGACCCGGTGGCCGGGCGGACCACCTACCGGTTTGACCCTGCGCACCCGGTGCCCACGTTAGGCGGGCATGTCTCGAATCGCGTGAAGGATGGGGCCTACGACCAGCGGGAACGCCCGGACTTCGCCGGGTCGCGTGCGCCGTGGCTGCCCCTCAAGGCCCGGAGCGACGTCCTGGTGTTCGAGACCGAACCCCTCGACCGGGACGTGCGGGTGATCGGCCCGATCGAGGTGGTGTTGCATGTGGCCACCACCGGCCACGACACCGACTTCACGGCCAAGCTCGTGGACGTCTACCCCCCGAGCCCGGACTTCCCGGCCGGGTTCGACCTGAACATCACCGATGCGATCCAGCGCCTCAGCTTTCGTGACGATCGCGCGTCGCGTGGGCCCGTGGTGCCCGGGCAGACCTATCGCCTGGTGGTCAGGCCGTTCCCGACCGCGAACCTCTTCAAGAAGGGACACCGCATCCGGGTGGACATTTCGTCCAGCAACTTCCCGCGCTTCGACGTGAACCCGGGGACCGGAGAGCCGCCGTCCAGCTCCCGCCGCCAGGTCGTGGTCGACAACACGGTGTTCCACGGCGGGGCCCGGGCCTCCTACGTCGTCCTGCCCGTCGTCCCGGACTGA
>JAEUJL010000344.1 GCA_016794835.1 Gemmatimonadota bacterium
ACTGGCTGGCCGCGGAGTACGGCGAGACGACGGACCCGGTCAAGTCGGCCGCGAACGATGCGCTGAACACGATCACGATGCTCCGCTCGCTCAACGTCGCGGGCTACCAGGCGGCGAACGGTGCGGTCTATCCCAACACCGGGCTCGGGCGTGGCCTCCGCAACTCGGCGGCGCTCATCAAGGCGGACATCGGCGTCGAGGCCGTCCACCTCGACATTGGCGGCTGGGACACGCACACCAACCAGGACCCGTTAGGCGGCAGCATGAACGGCACGATGGTGCAACTCTCGCAGGCCATCGGCGCCTTCTGGCAGGACTGCATCGCGTCAGGCCTCACGCAGAACGTCACGGTGGTGGTGCTCTCCGAGTTCGGCCGCAACGTGCGGGAGAACGGGAGCCGCGGGACCGACCACGGGCGCGCCACCGCGATGTTTGCCCTGGGACGCGGGATCAACGGCGGCCGCGTGCTGACGAACAACTGGCGCCCGCTCGCGCAGGAAAACCTTGTGGACCGGCAGGACCTCGCCGTCACGATCGACCACCGCGACATCCTGGCGGAGATCGTGCAGAACCGCCTCGGCAACACCAACCTTGGCGTGATCTTCCCCGGGTACACGCCGGTGATGCGCGGCGTCACGAAGTAGCGCCAGCGCGAAGACACGAAGGGGCGGCGATGCCAGGCATCGCCGCCCCTTTCGCATCTCACCCCCAGGTGTCACGGCACCACGTTCACCTCACCCTTCATCCCCGGGTGCAGGGTGCAGTCATACGGATACAACCCGGTCGCCGTGAAGGTGCGCCCGATGCGCACGTTCGACGTGACCTGGATGTCCTGGGGGGCGCCCGTCTTGCGCTCGAAGATCACATTGTGCGGAAGCTGCGGAAACTCGAAGGTCACCGTGCCGCCCTGCTTGATCACCGTGGTGAACGGCGTGAAGGAGAGCCCGGGCATCGAGACGAGGGCCGTCGTCGGCACCGCCCCGACCGTGACACGGGTGGACCCCACCTTGCCGTCGATCGTCGCGGAGACGTCCGTCTGTCCCGTCGAGACGGCGGTGACCAGGCCAGTGCCATTGACCGTGGCAATCGCGGTGTTCGCCGATCGCCAGGTGACCGTGCCCCCGGAAATGGTGTTGCCCCCGGCGTCCTTCGCTGTGGCCGCGAGCTGCTCCGTCTGCCCCGGGATCAGGACGATGGCGTTCGCGTTCATCGAGACCGTGGCCACCCCGGAGTTTCCAGTCGGCTCATCGGACCCGCAGGCCAACCCCGCGACGACAGCGACTCCTGCAATCCAGCGCTTCATTCCAACACCCTCCTCATAGGCTCGTCTCCCGCCGTGACGTCACGCGGGCCCAATCCCCAGCATGTGCCTCAGCGACTGGTCCCTGCCGTGACCGCGCTCACAGCCCGGCACGCGCGGCCATGCTCGGCGCAGTAGACCCCGTGCTGGTCGTGAAAGACCTGGTGTGGCCCGCGTTCCCATTCGAAGCGAACGAGGTAGATGGCCTCGACCCGCGTCCGCGTCCCGACAGTGGTGGCCGGGTCGAGCCGTTCGATGCGAACCTGTTCCGGGAAGAAATCCAGCTGAGACGGCACGGCAGTGGATGCTGACGACCCGGACCAGTCGGGCCGGGAGGGCAATGTAGCGACCCCGCGAAGCGACGCGCGGCACGACGCGGATAGTGTGACGGCCCCGCGTTAGCTTCCATCCCATGTTCCACCTTGCCGCGTTATTGCTGGCGGCCGTTGCCTTCCTGCTCCGGGCCGCCTCGCTCGGCGACCAGGTGCAGGTGTGGGTCTTCAAGCCGCTCGCGACCCTGCTCGTGATCGCCCTTGCCTTGTCCGACACCCGGCGCGCCGCCGGCCCGTACCGGACCTGGGTCGCCTGGGGCCTCGTCGCCTCGCTCGTCGGCGATGTCCTGTTGATGCTGCCGCAGGACCTTTTCCTTCCCGGACTGCTCGCCTTCCTGGTGGCGCACCTCTGCTACCTGCGGGCCTTTACCTCGGACGCGCGCTTCACCGCGGTCCTGGCCACGGGCGTTCCCCTGATCGTGGTGGCCGTCTTCGTGGTTCGCGCGATGTGGCCGGGGCTCGGCCCCCTGCGCGTGCCGGTGATCGCCTACGTGAGCGTGATCGTGGCGATGGCCTGGCAGGCGCTGGAGCGGTGGCGCCAGGGGTCGCACCCCGGCGCGCAGCTCGCCGGGATCGGGGCACTCCTGTTCATGGCGTCGGATGCGGCGCTTGGGGTGAACCGGTTCCGCGGCCCGTTCCCGGGTTCGGCGGTCCTGGTCCTCGGGACCTACTACGCCGCGCAGTTCCTCATTGCGGCCTCGGTGCGGAAGCGCGCCGCGGTCCCCCTCGGTTGACCCTGTCCTCTCCCACGTGCTGATCGAAGTCGCTGTCGACACCGTCCCCGACGCCATGGCGGCCGCCACCGCCGGGGCCGGCCGGATTGAGCTGTGCGCCAACCTCGCCGAAGGAGGGACCACGCCAAGTGCGGGTGCGATGCGGGCCACCGTTGCCCGCGTGGACGTCCCCGTGTTTGTCATGGTGCGACCGCGCGGCGGCGACTTCCTCTACAACGCGGTGGAGATCGATGTCATGCTGCGTGACATCGAGCTGGCCAAGCAGTGCGGGGTGCACGGCATCGTGAGCGGTGCGCTGCAACCCAACGGCACCATCGACGAGGAAGGGACAGAAGCGCTGGTGGAGGCCGCGGCCCCCCTGCCCTTCACCTTTCACCGCGCCTTTGACCAGGCTCGCAACCTCAACGAAGCGCTCGACACCTGCCTGGGCCTGGGGGTGACGCGGGTCCTCACCTCGGGCGGTCACGCGACCGCCGTGGAAGGGATCGACGTGCTGCGGGATCTCGTCCGTCGCACCGGCGGCCGCATGATGGTCATCGCCGGGGGCGGGGTACGGGCGCCGCACGTTGCGACCCTGGCCGCGCGCGC
>JAEUJL010000384.1 GCA_016794835.1 Gemmatimonadota bacterium
CCCTCGACGATCCCGCTGGCGGTCACCTGCTCGGCCACCGTGTCGGTGATGTCGATGATCTCCTGCCGCTTGCGGGTCTCGAACCAGAGGTAGTGGGTGTGCGCGGCCATCGTCAGGCCGGGAGGATCGCGGTCGCCTCGATCTCGACCTTGGCCTGCGGCTCCACCAGCCCGCTGACGATCACCACCGCCATCGCCGGGTAGTTCCGGCCGAACACCTCGCGGTAGGCGAGCCCGATCGCCGGGCGCGCGGCCACATACTCATCGCGATTGGTGACGTACCAGGTGAGGCGCACCAGGTGCTCGGGGCCCGCCCCTTCGGCCGACAGGATCTCGCGGATGTTGCGGAAGGCCTGGGCGACCTGCGACGCAAAGTTGTCGGTCTCGATCACCAGGGTCTCGGGATTCCAGCCAATGACGCCGGCTGTCACGATGACGCGGCCGGTGCCGGCCATCCCATCGCTGTAGCCGTGGGGGCGTGGCCAGTGCGGGACAACAACAGGACGTGGGTTCACGGGCGGGGCGTGGTCAGGCGGAGGGGTCACGCAGGCGATATCGCTGCAGCTTTCCGGTGTTGGTGCGGGGCAGGGTGTCGACGAACTCCACGGCCCGCGGGTACTTGTAGGGCGCGAGTTGCTGCTTCACCCAGTCCTGGAGGAGCTTGGTGGTGGTGGGGTCCGCGGCGTGGCCCGGGCGCAGCACGATGTATGCCTTCACCACCTGGCCTCGCTCGGGGTCCGGCGCGCCGACCACCCCGCACTCCTGCACCGCGGGATGTTCGAGCAACACCCCCTCCACTTCCGGGCCGGAGATGTTGTAGCCGGCCGAGATGATCATGTCGTCGGTGCGCGCCTGGTACCAGAAGTAGCCGTCGGCATCGAGCTTGTAGGAATCGCCCGTGAGGTTCCAGCCGTCCTGCACGTAGGCCTGCTGGCGCTCGAGGTTGGCGAGGTAGCGGCACCCGGTGGGGCCGCGGACCGCGAGTCGGCCGACCTCCCCGACGGGCACGTCCCGCATCGCGTCGTCCACGACGCGGGCCTGGAACCCCGGTACGACCTTCCCGGTCGAGCCCGGTCGCACGTCGGCCTCGCGCGCGCTGATGAAGATGTGCAGGAGCTCGGTGGCGCCGATCCCGTCGATGATGGTGATCCCGGTGGCGGCCTTCCACGCATCGAAGGTGGCGCGGGGGAGTGCCTCGCCGGCCGAGACGCACTTCCGCAGCGACGACACATCGTGCTCGGCCAGCAGCGGCAGCATGGCGCGGTAGGCGGTGGGGGCCGTGAACACCACCGTGGCCCGGTGTTGCTGGATCGCCGCGATCAGGAACGGCGGGGTGGCCTGCTCGAGGAGGACGGCGCTGGCCCCGATGCGCATGGGGAACAGGACCAGTCCCCCGAGCCCGAAGGTGAAGGCAAACGGTGGGGAGCCGATGAAGACGTCGTCATCGTCGGCGCAGAGCACCTGTGCCGCGAAGGTGTCACAGATGGCGAGGATGTCGCGGTGGAAGTGCATCGTCCCCTTGCCTTCGCCCGTGGTTCCCGAGGTGAAGGCAATGAGCGCCACGTCGTCCGCGGCCGTGCGCACGTTCTCGAACGTTGGGGCCTTCGCCGCCATCAGCTGCTCGATGGCCGGGGTGCCATCCGGCGCGGCACCCCCCCACGTCAGCACGCGCCCGCCCGCCCGCAGCGTGCCGTCCGCGCGCGTCTGCATCGCGGCCGCCACCTCGTCCACCAGCTTCACGTCCGAGATGGCGAGGTGGATCTGCGCCTTGTCGGCCGTGAACGTCAATTCCCGGGCGCGAAGGAGCGGCATCGTGCAGACGACGATCCCGCCGGCCTTCAACACCGCAAACCACAGGGCGACCATCATCGGGGAGTTGCCCCCGCGGAGCAGTACCCGATTCCCCGGCACCACCCCGGCGTCCTCGACGAGGACGCGCGCCAGGCGATTCGCCCGTTCGAGCAGCGCCTGGTACGTGACCACCTCGGTCGGGCTGCGAAAGGCGACGCGGTCGCCCCAGCCGCGCGCGATGGCACCGTCCAGCAGTGCCACGGCGGCATTGAGCTGGTCACCGTAGGCCAGCGCCGGCAGGGCGCTGTAGTCCATCACGGGCCAGAGGGCCTGTGGGGGGAGGTGGTCGCGGGCGAACGTGTCGACGTGGGCCGTCGGGACGCCGCCGGGAAGTCCGTCACGTGGGGTCATGCGCGGGGTTCCGTGCCGGACAGCAGTTGCCCGGCGATGACGAGTTGCTGCACTTCACTGGTGCCCTCATAAATGCGCAGGGCGCGGATCTCACGGTACAGGCGTTCCACCGGATGCCCGCTTTGCACGCCACGCGCCCCGTGCAACTGCACGGCGGCGTCGATGGTGCGCTGCGCCGCCTCGGTGGCCTGCCACTTGGCCATCGCGGCCTCACGGGTCACGCGCGCGCCCGTGACGTCCTTGGTCCAGGCGGCCCGATAGACAAGCAGGGCGCTGGTGTCGATGTCGGTGGCCATCTGCGCCAGGCGCGCCTGGGTGAGCTGGAAGTCGCCGAGCGACTGGCCGAAGAGCCGCCGCTCGCCGACGAAGGCGAGGGACTCGTCGAGGGCACGCCGGGCCATGCCGAGCGCCGCGGCACCGACCGTGGAGCGAAAGACGTCGAGGGTGCCTAACGCGACCCGCATCCCCTTGCCGGCCTCGCCCACCGCCGCATCCGCCGGCACCCGGCAGTTGGCCAGGCGCAGGTGGGCCAGCGGGTGCGGCGCGATCGTGTCGATCCGCGAGGCGACCTCCAGCCCGGCCGCCTGCGCATCCACCACCAGCGCGACAAAACTCCGCTCGCCGCCCTCTGGCCACCGCGCGAACACCACGTAGAAGTCGGCGATCCCCCCGTTCGAGATCCAGGTCTTCTCGCCGTCGAGCTGCCACGAGCCATCCGGCAAGCGCTGCGCCGTCGTGCCCATGGCCATCACGTCGGAGCCGGCGTTCGGCTCGGACAAGGCAAAGGCCGCAATCGCGTCGCCGCTCGCGACGCGGGGGAGGTACCGCTGCTTCAGCCCCGGTGACCCGAACAGCGAGATCGGGCCCGAGCCGAGCCCCTGCATCGCGAAGGCGAAATCGGCGAGGGGGTCGTGACGCGCAAGGATCTCGCGCGCGAGGCACAGGGTGCGCACGTCGAGCGATCCGTCGAGCGCGATCGCCTGTTGCAGCCAGCCGTCGCGGCCCAGGCTGCGCACGATCTCCCGGCAGGTCGCATCCACATCATCGTGTGGCAGGGCGCGGAGTCTCGCGGCGGCCCAGGGGTCCAACGCCGCCGCGAAGGCCCGGTGTCGCGCCTCGAAGAAGGGCCAGGTGAGGAACGTCGTATCGGCCACTATCCGTCTTTGGAGAGAGGAAGCGCCGGTGCCGCCACGAGCGGCAGCTCCGGTGTTCGTCGGGATGCGAGATCGTCCACCGGGCGGCGCACCACCTAGTCGCCCTGGAACGCCGGACGGGCGCGGGCCACGAACGCCTCGTACGCGCGCTCGAAGTCATTGGTCAGCATGCACACCGCCTGCGCCTTTGCCTCGTGCGAGATCGCGTCGTCGACAGACATCGCCCACTCCTCGTGCAGGCACGCCTTCGTCACGCCATGAGCGAACGTTGGGCCGGTCGCCAGCTCGCGGGCGAGGGCGAGCGCGTCGGCTTCCAGCGCGTCGGGGGCCACCACACGATTGTAGAACCCCCAGCGTTCCGCCTCGTCCGCCGTCATGAACCGCCCGGTGTACAGCAGCTCCGAGGCACGCCCGTGACCGATCAGGCGGGGCAGGAGGGCGCACGCCCCCATGTCCGCCCCGCTCAGCCCAACCCGCGTAAACAGGAAGGCCACCTTGCTGCGCGGTGTGCCCAGCCGCAGGTCGCTCGCCATCGCCAGGATCGCCCCGGCGCCGGCGCAGATCCCGTCCACCGCGGCAATGATCGGTTGCGGGCACGCGCGCATCGCCTTCACCAGGCCACCGGTCATCTCGGTGAAGCGCAGGATCTCGTCCGTGCGCCCCGTCCGTTTCGCCTCGACCAGCGGTCCAATGATCTCGTGGACGTCCCCCCCGCTGCAGAAGTTCTCCCCCGCGCCGGTGAGCACCACCACCTTCACGTCACGCGCATGCGACAGGGCGCGGAAGGTGTCGGTCAGCTCGGCGTATGACTCGAAGGTGAGCGGGTTCTTTCGCTCCGGCCGGTTGAGCGTGACGGTCGCCACCGCGTCACGCACCGTCCAGAGGAAGTGGCGCGGGGTGAACGCCGCGCCCGAGAGCACAGGGGAAGTGGGCATCGGCGCGAAAGATGCCCCGCGCGTGGCCCCGGTCGCTAGCCGCCGCCCTTGGCGCGCTCGAGCAGGCGCTCCATCTGGTCCTTGCCGGACAAGTACTGCCACGGCCAGTGCTGCTCGCGGTAGCCCTGCTGCGCCGCGGCCTGCAGCGTCCAGGCCGGGTTCGCGAGGTGCGGTCGGGCGAGGGCACAGAGGTCGGCGCGTCCCGCTGCCAGGATCGAGTTGACCTGGTCCGGGTCCGTGATGGCACCCACGGCGATGGTCTTCACCCCCAGCTCGTTGCGGATCCGATCCGAGAACGGGGTCTGGTACATGCGGCCGTACACCGGCTTCGCCTCCGGCGTCGTCTGCCCGGTCGAGATATGCATGATGTCGGCCCCGGCATCACTGAAGGCCCGCGCGATCTCCACGGCCTCGGCCGCATCCACACCGCCCGTGGCCCAGTCCGTGGCCGAGATGCGCACGGACAGCGGCCGCTCCTGGGGCCACGCCTCGCGCACCGCATGGAAGACCTCCAGCGGGAATCGCAGCCGGTTCGCCAGCGAGCCGCCGTATTCGTCGGTCCGGTGGTTTCCGAGCGGGGTGATGAAGCTCGACAGGAGGTAGCCGTGCGCGCAGTGCAACTCGAGCATGTCGAAGTCGGCCGCGATGGCCAGGCGGGCGGCACGGGCAAATTCGTGGACCACCTGGTCCATGTCGGCGCGCGTCATCGCGCGCGGGACCTGCATGTACGGCCGATGCGGCTGCGCGGACGGAGCTAGCAACGGCCAGTTCCCCTCCTCCAGCGGGATGTCGGTGCCCTCGAGGCCGAGCCGGGTGCTCCCCTTCCGCCCGGCGTGTCCGAGCTGCAGGCAGATCTTCGCACGCGACCACTGGTGGGTGAAGGCCGTGATCCGTCGCCAGGCCTCGGCCTGTTCCTCGGTGTACATCCCGGTGCAGCCCGGCGTGATCCGCCCCTCGGGGGAGACGCAGGTCATCTCCGTCATCACCAGCCCGGCGCCGCCTAACGCGCGAGCCCCGTAGTGCACCAGGTGGAAGTCGTTGGGGAGGCCGTCAGTCGCCGAGTACATGTCCATCGGCGACACCACGATGCGGTTCTCGAGCGTGAGCTGCCGCAGGCGGAATGGCGTGAACATCGGGGCGGGGGCCCGCTCCACGGCGCGCTGCTCGCCCGAGGTCTTGCGTGGCCGTGTCGGCGGCTCCGGTCGGGGGCGTGGCGCCTCGCGTTCGGCGCGCGAGGCGAACCAGCGCTCGACGCCGGCCAGGTAGGCGCCGTCCCGCAAGCGCAGGTTCTCGTGGCTCACGCGCTGCGAACGGGTGAGCAGCGAGTACGCGAACTGTTCAGGCTCCAGGTTCACGTATCGCTTGACGTGCTCGAACCACTCCATGGAGTTGCGTGCCGCATTCTGGATGCGCAGCACCTCGACGCGTCGCTCCTCCTGGTAGCGGTCGATCGCCTGCGTCAGTTCCGCGGAGGTGCCGGCGGCGCCGGCGGGGACGCGGGCGACCTCGCGCGCGAGGGCGATGGCGTCCTCCATCGCGAGCTTGGTGCCCGAGCCAATCGAGAAATGCGCCGTGTGGGCGGCATCGCCGAGCAACACCACGTTGCCGTGGCGCCACTGCTCACAGTTCACGCGGAGGAAGGTGCCCCACGGGTCGCGGACGCGATGCACGGTGCTGTTGTGCTGCAGCCGGTGCCCCTTGAGCCACGGCGCGAACCAGGCCTCGCACGTGGCCATGGTCTGCGCCGCGTCCATCTGGTCAAAGCCGGCGGCGAACCACGAGGCCTCATCGCACTCGACGATGAAGGTCGAGAGCCCCTCGGTGAAGCGATACGCGTGGACCTGGAAGGTCCCGAAGGCGTTCTCGAGGATGATGAAGGTGAAGGCGTCGAAGGGCAGGGTCGTGCCCAGCCAGATGTAGCGATTCGTGCGCTGGTCCACGGTCGCGCCGAACGCGGCTGCATGCCGGCGCCGCACGACCGAGTTGACGCCGTCGGCGGCGACGATCAGGTCCGGAGGATTGGGACGCGTCCGGAGGGCATCCTCGTCGGCCATCTCCGACTGGTAATGCCAGGTGACGCCGAGCGCGGCGGCGCGACGCTGCAGGATGCCGAGCAGGTCGCGTCGGGCGATCCCGCTGAAGCCATGCCCGCTGGACGTGATGGTCCGGCCCCGGACGTGGATGTCGATGTCATCCCAATGCGCAAAGGCGTCGGTGATGGCCTCGTACGTTGGCGCATCGGCCTGCCGGAAGTTCTCGAGGGTCTGGTCGGAGAAGACGACCCCCCACCCGAAGGTGTCGTCGGGGGCGTTGCGCTCGAAGCCCTCGATCTCGACGTCGGGGCGCGCCTGCTTGAGGAGCAGGGAGAAGTACAGGCCGGCCGGACCGCCGCCGAGAACAGCTACCCTCACGAGGACCCCTGGGTACGAGAGGCTGGAATCGTACCGTTCGCGTCCCGCGCTGTCACCCCCGCGCCGGACGCTGGGGCGTCAGGTGAGTCCCCACGTCTGGAGGTCCTCGGCCAGGGCGTCGCCGGGGCGCGTCGGGCGACGGAAGTACCACCACTCGCGCTCCGCGCCCAGTCCTTCCTCTTCCGCGATGTCGTCGCCCCACAGGCAGGGGGACGGGACGGTCTGCGCGAGGAATCGCGCATCCACACTCGTCAGGCGCTCCTGCACCTCCGCCTGGCTGTCCGGGCCGGCCACGGCGATCGCGGCGGCCACCAGGTCGCGGAGGTCCATGTCGTTCAGGTAGTCGTCGAGCGTCAGGGGATACCCGGATTCGATCGTCGCGACGATCTCGGACCACAGGGACACCAGCCCTGGCAGCCCGGCCGCGACCATCGGCTCGGGGCATCCCCGGGCCACGAGCAGGCGGCGCACGGGATCAGTCATGGGCCCGGCCTGCGCCGGGCCTGCCGGCGGAAGTACTGCTCTCCATCGTTTGGTCGGAAGAAGGTGCGAATGGTGCCGTCCCGGTTGAAGGCGAGGAACGCGCCCGAGGTCCGGTCAAAGCGCGTGATCACGCCATCCGGCCGACGCGCCTCGAGGATCGGGCCACCCGGGAGGGTGTCGCGCAGGGCCTGGGCGAGGCGAAGGTAC
>JAEUJL010000435.1 GCA_016794835.1 Gemmatimonadota bacterium
GATGGCGAACGGCGCGATGCACACTTCCAGTCCACGCTGCCGCGCCCACGGGCCGAGGATCAGGTGGAGTTCCGCAGCAACGCGTTGATGCGCAGGTGACGGGCTCGGACTCACGAGCAACTCCCCATCGACCAGCTCGTAGCGCTTCCCGTCGTCGGGGAGGGCGTGCAGCATCTCGAGAGTCCACTCGGTCGTGGGCGCGGGCATGGCCATAGACTGTCACGTTGAAGCGTCGGCGGGCAAGCGAACATACGCCGAGGGTAGCCAGCGCGGTCGGCGGGTTCGGCGCTGATTCACCGCGAGCGGATCCCATCCAACGCGCAGGTCGCGGGACGCAGGCAGCAGGTCGCGGGACGCAGGCAGTACGTCGCGGGAAGCCTTGTGGGCAGTGGCGCGCGAGAAGGTGGAGGCCCGGGGCCGATCGGCGTGACGACACTGGGGTCCGGCCTTCGCCGGGACGCGTGGCCGGGTCGCTCAGTCGAGTGCGAGGCGAAAGAGCTCGACGAGGTCGAGCTCCAGCGTTGCGCCATCGCCAGGCGGCGTCCAGCTCAACGTGGCTTCGAGCACCTCGGGATGCTCCGCCCCAGGGCGCCACCGCTCCACCCGACGGAAATCAGCATCCACGATCCAGTACTCGGCGACCCCCTGCTCCATGTACACACGCTTCTTGTGGCCGCGATCGACATGTGCGGTCGACGGTGAGAGCACCTCGATCGCGAGGACCAGCCGGGTCAGCTCCCGCGCATCCCGGATCCACTTGCCATCGGCACACGGGACGACGAACAGGTCGGGCTGGACCGCACGAGCAGGGGTGAAGGCGATCTCGGCGGGGGCGGCACATAGCTCGAGCCCATGCGCGCGCGCCCAGGGCGCGAGTGCCAGGGTGAACTCCATCACTACGCGCTGGTGAGGGCGTGACGGACTCGGGCTCACGAGCAGCTCGCCGTCGACCAGCTCGTAGCGCTTCCCGTCGTCGGGGAGTGCGTGGAGCATCTCGAGGGTCCACTCGGTCGTGGGCGCGGGCATGGCCATAGACTGTACCGTTGAGGCGTCGGCGGACAAGCGAACATACGCCGAGAGTAGCCGGCGAGCCTGGTCGCGAAGGTACCACTTCAGTGCAGTCGGTTCCGCAGCAACGCGTTCACCGTGGCGGATCAGGGAAGCATGATCGTTGCGCTTCAGTCGAGCGCGAGGCGGAACAGGTCGGCCAGGTCAATGTCGAGCGCGGCCGGAGCACCGGGAGGTGTCCAGCTCATGCTGGTGTCGAGCAGCTCGGGACGCTCCTCCCCACGCAACCAGCGCTCCACGGTGCGACTGTCCAGGTCAACGATCCAGTATTCGGCCGCGCCCTGCTCCAGATACACCGGGCGTTTGACCACGCGGTCGTAGCGAGCGGTCGAGGGCGAGAGCACCTCGATGGCGAGGACCAGGCGGGTGAGGTCCTTGGGGTCCTGGGTGCGTCGACCGTCGATGAACGGCACCACAAACAGGTCCGGCTGCAGCTCGCGGCGCGGACTGAAGGTGATCGCCAACGGAGCGAAGTACACGTCGAATCCATGTTGCCTGGCCCACGGCCACAACACGCGGTACAACGCGCCAATCACGTCCTGATGCGCGGCCGAAGGACTCGGACTCACGAGCAGCTGCCCGTCGACCAGCTCGTAGCGCTTCCCGTCCTCGGGGAGGGCGTGGAGCATCTCCAGGGTCCACTCGTTGGCGGGTGATGGCGCAGGCATGGCCATAGTCTGCTTTGGCTCGGCGTCGGTAGGCAAGCGAACGTACGCCGAGGGTAGCGCTTGCGGGCGCGGCGAGCGGTACCAGTCTATTGCCGATTGGTGCGTGGCGACGCAACCCGCTCCCGCGAAGGCGGGAGCCCCGCGGCGTCACCGACTCAATCGAGCGCCTGCGCGAACATCGCGACCAGGTCGATCTCCAAGGCCGGCGCACCAGGCGGGGCCCAGGTCAGCGTCGTATCGAGAATCTCCGGGCGATCCTCCCCCAACCGCCATCG
>JAEUJL010000284.1 GCA_016794835.1 Gemmatimonadota bacterium
GACTTTCCGGAAAGCCGCGGTCGCGGCAGCGCTGGCGCTGTCCGCCCTCGCGTGCAAGGATGTTCTCGATGTGGAGTTGCCGGGCAAGGTCACCGAGGAGGCCCTGAACAACCCGGTGAATGCCGCGGTGCTCACGAATGGCGTCATCCTCGACTTCGAGTGCGCGTGGTCGAACTACGTGACGGCGGCCAACGCGCTCTCGGACCAGATGATCAACGCGTCGGCCCAGGGGGTGAGCCAGGCCTGGTACACGCGCAATATCCTCGAGGCGGACCCCGCCTTGCTCAGCAACTGCGAGCCGGCGCTCGGTCTCTTCCCGTACGCCACGCTGCAGATCGCGCGCACCGGGGCCGATCGGGCCATTGCGCTGCTGGATGGTTTCAGCGACGCGGTCGTCACCAACAAGACCGTCCTCAAGGCCACTGCGCGGGCGTACGGGGCCTGGGCGACCCTTGCCCTGGGTGAAGGGTTCTGCGAGGCCGTCCTGACCCCAGGCCAGGTGCAGCCGGCGCGGGCGGCGATCACCGCCGCCGAAGTGGCCTTCACCGACGCCATCGCCCTGGCGACCTCCGCCAACAACACCGACCTGCTCAACATGGCCCGCGTGGGCCGCGCGCGGGCGCGACTGGGGCTGGATCGCTTCGCGGACGCCCGGGCCGATGCCGCGCTCGTCCCCGCGGCCTACGTCAAGAGTGCCACGCGCGGCGCCGCGGAGCGTCAGCGCTGGAATCTCATCTTCGAGATGCAGAACAACGTGGGCGCCGCGGCCAACCGTCACGGCTCTGTCGCACCAAACTATCGCGGCCTGACCTGGCAGGGCGTGGCGGACCCGCGTGTGGCGGTCTCGGCCGCCGCCAACGGCAACGGCAACGACGGCGTCACCCCGTTCTTCTCGCACAGCAAGGCCCTGTCACGCAGCGATCCGATGCCGATCGCCACCGGCAAGGAAGCCCAGCTCATCGTCGCCGAGGCGGCGGCGCGCAGTGGCGACCTGGCCACGGCGCGGCAGGTGATCAATGCCCGGCATGCGGCCGCCGGGATCCCGGGGTACGACCCCACCAACACGGCGACGCAGAACGAGGTGATCGCCCAGGTGATCGAGGAGCGACGCCGCGAGCTGTTCCTCGAAGGGGGAAGCCGCTACAGCGACATGCTCCGGTTCCGCGGCGGTGCGTTCCGGATCCCGTTCCGTGGCGAGGCGGGTTCCATCCACCCCGCCGGGGTCGATCACCGCGGCCTCACCTATGGCCCCACCACGTGCATCCCGCTGCCCCTCGCGGAGAAGAGCTGAGGGAGCTGACGTGAGGACAACATGAGGAGAGCCGGGTGGGTCCTGGGGCTCGCGGCGATGGCCGCGAGCCCCTTCGCGCCTGTGGCCGGGCAGGGGACGCGAATTCCGCCGGGAGCCCGCTACACCGGGCGCGCCTTCGACTTCCAGGAAGTCGCCGAGGGCGTCTGGTTCGCGTCCGGCACCGGGGTCGTGAGTGCCGAGTCCAACCATGCGATCATTGAGCTGGGGGACGAGGTGCTCGTGGTCGACGCCGGGACCAGCCCGGCCGCGGCCTGGGCCTTCCTGCGCGAGTTGCCGCGCGTGACCCGCAAGCCGGTGCGCCACCTGGTGCTCACGCACCTGCACTACGACCATGCCCACGGGACGCAGTCCTTCCCCGCGGGGATCGCGATCATCGGGACCGAGTTCACGCGACAGATGATTGCCGCCGGGAAGTCGGTGGACCATCCGACCGCGGCGGGGAACCGGCGATTCTCCAGCACGCAGATCGAGAACCTCACGCGCGCGCTGGACACGGCCACCACGGCGGTGAGCCGCACGGCCATCCAACGCCAGCGCAACGTCTGGCAGCAATACCTGGCCTCGCTGGAGACGCTCCGCCCGGTCGCGCCTAACGTGACCGTCTCCGGGCGCATGTCGATCATTCGCGGGGGGCGGGAGGTCCAGGTCTTCCACCCCGGTCCGGCGCACACATCGGGCGACCTGGTAGTCTGGCTCCCGAAGGAGCGCATCCTCGTGACCGGGGACCTCCTGCAGCCCGGGTTGCCCTACATGGGCGACGGCTTCCTCGACCAGTGGGCCACGGTCCTCGACACGCTGCGGGCGATGGACCCTGCCGTCGTGCTTCCCGGACATGGGGCCGCCTTCCGTGACCAGGCG
>JAEUJL010000514.1 GCA_016794835.1 Gemmatimonadota bacterium
AAGGACGCCGACGCATCGCCGAAGAGCGCCTTGCCCGCCGCGGTGACCGCGTCGCGGGAGACCGCGCCATCCCACGAGGCGCCGTCCACGCGCAGCGCGGGCTCGGCATCCGCATACGGGCCCCACTGCCCAATGATCCCCTGCAGGCGGGGCGACGCGGGTTGGGCGGCGGCGACGGAGGAGGTCGCGAGGAGCGCGACCAGGGCTGGCAACACGACACGCATGATCAGGACTCCGGTGACCGAACGGCGCCGAGCAGGGCGCCGGCAAGGGGGAGCAGGACCAGGCTCCACACGCCCAGCGCGCCCCGCGTGAGATCAGACGACAGCCACCCGATAGGCGGCGAGAGCGAGGCGTACATCGCGAGCGCCAGGGCGAGGAGGTGCCCCCAGACGCCACCCCAAAAGACGTACTGCTTGCGCGGGGTGCTCCGCTTGATGCGGTGGCCCGCGATCAACAGCGCCAGCGGGACCCCAAAGAGCCCGAGCACGAGGACCACCTGGTGGAGGGTGCTCATGCGCCACCCCCCTCACGACGGCGCATCAACCGCGGGGCCAGCCACAACCAGTACCCGGTGACCAGGGTGACGACGAGCGCGAGTGCGCCGGCGTCCGACAGGAGGATGAAGCCGTCACCGAACACTTCGCCGGAGTGGAGCTTTTCGAGGAAGACATCGTTGCGGACCCCAACGTGGAGCACCCGCCCGGTCGCGAGATCCACGGTCGCCTCCGTGTTGGCCCGATCGCGGAACCGCACCTTCACGAACCCATCGCGCGGCCGCACGTCCATCCGGTCGATCTTCGCAGGGTCCACACCGGATCCGGGGGTCCAGTCGCCACGAGCGTCGGCCGGGACGGCCGCGAACGCGGCCAGCGCCAGCGAGTCCAGCGACACGGAGGCGCGGAGTGGCGCCTCGGTCTCGTGCTCCACCTCGGGCATCAGTCCCAGCCCGCGCTTGTGGTTCAGCAGGACACCGGTGACGGCGATCGACAGGAGCGCCAGGGTGCCGACGACGCCGATCCACAGGTGCAGGTAGAAGGCGATCCGGCTCCACCGGCGTCGTGGGCCGACCGGTTCGGGGGGTGCTGCAGGGGGCATGCGATCGGGCTGGGAGTGGGCGAACCTGACGCTAGCACCCGGCCACGGGGTTGGGGAGGCGCCGGGACAGATCCGCCCCCGCCAGCGCGGGACACGCCGTTGATGCGCGCCACCGCGCGGCCGCGCACTGGTGCATTTGACCCGGGTGCGGTCACCCATGCCCCGCATCGCCCTCGACCCGATCTTCGGCGTACCACTTCAACTTCTCCCCAGAGGAACTCCATATGCGATACGCCACGATTCTCCTCCACGCCGTTCCCGCCCTGTTCGTCGCCCTCACCGGGGCCTGCTCCGAAGCGCCGAGTGCCGTCGACCACGCGCGCCTCCACCAGCACGATGCGACGGCCGCCGTCGTGGCGTCCCCCGGCCTCCTTCGGGAAGTCACCCGCGCGACCGTGAAGTACCGCAGCACGCAGCAGGCGACGCGCGCCGGATACCAGGAAGACCCGCACTGCGTCGAGGTGCCGGGCCTGGGTGGGATGGGTCACCACTGGGCTAATGGGTCACTGGTTGACCCGGTCTTCAACCCCCTGCAGCCGGAGGTGATGCTCTACGCGCCGGACGCCAACGGGCGGATGAAGCTGGTCGCGGTCGAGTACATCGTCATCAATGTCGGCCAGCCGGCGCCGACCTTTGGCGGCCAGCCGTTCGACGTCGGGGGGACCCCCGTTCCGGTGCCCCACTGGAGCCTGCACGTCTGGCTGCACCAGGCGAACCCGAACGGGACCTTCACCCCGTTCAACCCGACCGTCTCCTGCACGCCG
>JAEUJL010000546.1 GCA_016794835.1 Gemmatimonadota bacterium
GCGATCAGGATCACGCCGTCGTTGGACTCGAAGCCGTCCATCTCGACGAGCAGCTGGTTGAGCGTCTGCTCGCGCTCGTCATGCCCACCACCGAGGCCGGCGCCGCGATGGCGACCGACCGCGTCGATTTCATCGATGAAGATGATGCACGGCGCGCTGGCCTTGCCCTGCTCGAAGAGGTCGCGCACGCGCGACGCGCCAACGCCGACGAACATCTCGACGAAGTCCGACCCGGACATGGAGAAGAACGGACGACCCGCCTCGCCCGCGACCGCACGCGCGAGGAGCGTCTTACCGGTCCCCGGCGGCCCGACGAGCAACGCGCCCTTGGGCAGGCGGCCGCCGAGCTTGGTGAACTTCTGCGGGTCCTTGAGGAACTCGATGATCTCCTGCAGCTCGACCTTGGCCTCGTCACAGCCGGCGACGTCGGCAAAGGTGACCTTCGGCGTGTCACCGGTGAGCAGCTTGGCCTTGGACTTCCCGAACGAGAACGCCTTGTTCCCGCCGGCCTGGATCTGGCGGAACAGGAAGATCCACAACCCGATGAAGATCACGTACGGCAGGACCGCGAGGAGGAAGCCCGCGAGCGAGGCCCGCTCCTCCTGGGCGTCGACCTGGACGTTCTTCTCGCGCAGCGCCCGCAGCTCGTCCTCCGAGTCCCGCACCGGGAGCTTGGTGACGAACTTCGTCGACGCGCGCTGGTTCAGCTCGACCTTGGACTTGAACTCCCCCGTGATCTGCTTGCCACCCTGGATGGTGGCCTTGAGGATGTTGTCCTTTTCGAGCTGGCCGCGGTACTGCCAATACTGGATCGCGACCGGGGCGTCACGCCCCGACCCCGACAGCTGGATGATCGCCACGGGGATCAGGATCACGAGGATCCAGAACGACAGGCCCTTGGAGACGCTGCCCCACGAAACCGGCTTCTTGGGAGGGATGGCTGGCATGTATGTCCAGATGAGCTACTGCAAGGATGCTACGTATGGTAAATGCCGAAAGTTCTCCGCGTGATCCAACCCATACCCCACAAGGAACTCATTGGGTGCATCGAACCCGAGAAACCGGGGGGGTTGCGGAAGAAACGTACGGTCGTGCTTGTCGAGCAGCGCACACACCTCGATCGACCGGGGCCCTCGCCCCTTGAGGATCTCGATCACCCGGGCCAGGGTCCGGCCCGAATCCACGATGTCCTCCACCAGCAGGATGTGCTTGCCAGCCAGCTGGGTCTCCGGGTCGTAGACGAGCTTCACATTCCCACTGGAGACCATCTCGTTCCCGTAGGATGACACGACGAGGAAGTCGACTTGTAACGGCCGCCGGATGGCGCGGACGAGGTCCGACACGAAGATGAAGCTCCCCTTGAGGAGCCCCAGGACGAGCAGATCCCCCTCGGGATACGCATCCGTGATCCGGTCGCCCAGTTCCCGCACGCGCTGCCCAATCTCGGCCTCGGAAAAGACCACCCGGCGAACGGTGCGCCCGAGCAGGCGCGGATCAGCGATCGATGAAGTCACAACGCACCAGTCGAAACACCCCTCCGGGTGATACGGGCGCCGCAGGAGCGCGGCGTGTTCCAGGGACCCAGACAATCTCGCCGTTTGTCTCGACCACTGGCCACCCCTCACGAGCAGAAGCCGGAACCCCGGCCTCCGCCAGGAACCGCGCGACGAGGCGCGGCGCATCGCAGCCCGGCCCCCGCCACCGGTCCCCCCCTCGCCACGGCCTGAGCAGCCAGGAGACCCCGTCCGCCGGCGCCGGCCAGCCCCACGCCCCCCAAGTGTCGGCCACCCCGCGCGCCTCGCACACGGCGAACCTCCATGGCCCCACCCGCACCGCCCCGGTCCCCAGCTCGCGGGGCGCCCACACGCCGCGATGGCGGTGGATGCACACGAACTGCATCGTCCGGGACACGGAGACCCGCCCCGACAGCTGGACTTCGTCCCCCGCCTTCATGTCGCCGAGCTCGCCCAGGCGCTCGTAGCCCCGCCGATCCAGCACGACCCCGGCGCGCTGCAGCACTGCCCCCCAGAGCAGCGCCCGGCCCTCGGGTGGAAAGGACAGCAACATGGGATCGACGCGGACGATCCCCCCGACGGTTCCACGCTCCAGCGTCGCCACGGCGCGATCCAACTCCCCCCGCAGGTGGGCCGCCCGGACGCTGAGCTGATCCATGGCCCGCGAGAAGTCGGGGTGTGCCGCCTCGAGGGCCGGCAGGAGGTCCCGCCGCACGCGATTGCGCAGGTACGACCGGTCCGCATTCGTGGGGTCTTCGATCCACCGGATGCGGTGGGCCGCCGCATACGCCGCGAGCGTCCGCCGGTCCACGGCCAGGAACGGGCGTCGCAACTGCCCTTCGGCACGGGGCGACACGCGGAGCCCGGCCAGCCCGCGTGCCCCCGCCCCCCGCAGCGCGCGCATCACGACGGTCTCGATGTGGTCGTCGTGGTGATGCGCCGTGGCGATGACCGCGCGCTCCCGGGCGGCGACCTCCAGCAGGAAGGACCAGCGCGCCTCGCGCCACGCGGCCTCGGACCACTGACGTCCCCCGGCCGTTCCCCCCACGAACTCGAGGCCGACCGCGTGCGCGGCCTCACGCACGAGGTGCACCGCCTCCCGGGAGTGCGCCCCCGTCCCATGATCGAACGACGCCACCACGATCCGGCTCGTTCGCCGGGGGTGGTTGGCCGCGGCGTGCAGGAGGCACATCGAATCGCGCCCCCCCGAGACGGCGAGCACCACGGGTGCCCCCTCGTCGATCAGGGGATCGATCGCGGCTCGTACCTTGGTCGCTGCGTCAGTCCGGGGCACCCGAGCAATCTACCCGCCTGCACTACCAGACCGTCCGACCGATTCTTAAGATTCCCCCTGCACCCGCACACAGCGAGGAGACACACGTGGAGACGCACGGACCACTCGGCACACTCTGGGTAGGATTGGGACTCGGGGCCTTCTTCCTCGCGCTCACCTGGGTCAACCTCCTGCTCGGCCACTTCCTCACCCCCCTCTTCCTGATCCCGCTGACCTGGGTGCAGGACGCGATGGCTGAGCGGAAGAAGAAGTCGGCGTAGGGGTGGTCGTGCCGCTGTGACGAGGACGGGGCCCTGGCTCCGTCCTTTCTTGTTTGCGGGATCCAGGTCACAGGCCGCGCGTGATGTTTGCGCAGCCGCCTAACGGTCGTGGTCGGTAACTTCCGGCAGCCTGTTCACCGTCCCAGCTGCCGCCTCCATGCCTCGCCTGATCCGCGCGCTGTTTGTCCTGCTCGCTGCCTGTCCCCTGGTTGCGCCGGGCGCGCAATACCTGACCCGGCCCGCGCAGGACTGGGAGACGATCGTCACCCCATCCTTTCGCATCCATTTTCCTGCGGAGATGCGTGCCTGGGTGACCCCGATCGCGAGTCGCATGGAGGCGTATGCCGCCGCCGTGCACAACCTCGTGGGGAGCAAGCCCGACAAGCCGACCACGGTCCTCGTCGAGGACCCGTCGAATACCGCGAACGGCTTCGCCGTCCCGCTCCTCGACGGCCCGACGATCTTTCTCTGGCCGACGCCGCCCTCTCCCGGGCCGACGTTCGGGACCCACCGCGGGTGGGGCGAGATCCTGGCCGTGCACGAGTACGGCCACATTGCGCACCTCACCGTCGCGCCCCGCAACGGCAAGGAACGTCTCCTGTGGCGCCTGGCCCCATCGCGCATCGGCCCCGTGGCCCGCAAGTCGCCGGCCTGGGTGATCGAGGGATACGCGACCTACATCGAAGGCCGCCTCACGGGGAACGGTCGGCCGAGCAGCGTGGGTCGCGCCGCTGTGCTGCGGCAATGGGCGCTCGAGGGACAGCTGCCCAAGTACCGGGAGCTCTCCTCCACCGCCCCCTTCTTCGGCGGCGCCATGCGCTACCTCGTGGGCTCGGCGTTCCTCGAATGGCTCGCGGCGCGCAAGGGCGAGGAATCGCTCACGCACCTGTGGCGACGCATGAGCGCCATGCAGCGCCGTTCCTTTGCCGAGGCCTTCCGTGGCGTGTATGGCGCCTCGCCGGAGGAACTGTACGGGGCGTTCTACACCGAGGTCATGGAGAAGGCCTTCGAGGCGCGCCGGGCGCTGTCCCAGGCCGGGCTGGCGGAAGGTCAGCTGGTGCAGCGGCTCGCTTGGGGCACCGGTGAGCCGGCCGTCTCCAAGGACGGGCAGTACGTCGCAACGGTGCTGCGATCACCAACGGCCCCCGGTCGGGTCGTGGTCTGGAGCACCGCGACTGAGGGGCTGGACAGCAGCGTGGTGTGGGCGCGCCGGCGCGCGCTGGAGCGGGACCCGCGCGACGTCCTCCCGTTCGATTCCTTCCCGGCACCCAAACGCGCGATTGCCACGCTGCGGGCGGCGCGGGGCCGCTCAGCCGATGCGCCACGCTGGCTCGCCGACGGGGAACGGCTCCTCGTCGTGCGCGACGAGCCGTTAGGCGATGGGGCATCGCGCCCGGACCTGTTCCTCTGGAACCGTCGGTCCGGCGGCCTGCGCCGGGTCACGCACGGGGCGGGCATCCGGACGGCCGACCCGTTCCCCGATGGCAAGTCCGCCGCCGCGGTGCGCTGCGCGGGGGGCATCTGCGACCTGGTGCGCGTGGACCTCGATCGCGGCACCTGGACGCGAATCACGGCGGGCAGCCCCACAGTGGTCTGGCACCGGCCGCGTGTGTCGGCCGACGGCCGTCGCATCCTGGCCAGCGTCCACCGGGACGGCGCGTGGGGGATCTCGGTGATCGATGCGTTGACCGGCGCCGAGACGACCGTGCGGTATGCGGATGGCGCGGCGCGGTATGCGCCATCATGGACGCCAGACGGACGCGTGGTGGCCGTCAGTGAAGCCGGTGGGGTGACCAACCTGGAGCTGGCCGACCTCAATGGGCAGAACCCGCAGACGCTGACGCGGGTCACGGGGTCGGTGGCCGGCCCAGACGTGGCAGGCGACGGGCAGGTGTGGTTCCTCACGTTGCATGCGCGCGGCTACGACCTGCGGCGCACCTCGATTCGCGGGAGCACCCACCGCGTGCTCGCGCTCGACCCGCGATGGTCGCCGAGCGCGGCCCGTCCGGGGAGCGGCGGGATGACGTTCCGCGGAGTCGACAGCGTGCGGGCCACGGACTACGGGCTCGGTCCGCGCGCGTGGCGCCTGCTTCCCGGGGTTAGCCTCGGGCCCGATGGGGACCTCGCGAGCCTGATGCTGGCGTCGGTGGACCCCGTGGGCCGCTGGAGCACGGTGTTCCAGGGGGCGCACGGGCAGCGCGGCGCGTGGCGCGGTGGTTCCGCGTGGACGGCGCTCCGCACGGGGCGGATCGAGATCGAGGGCAGCGCCTGGTACGGCGACCACGCCCCCTCCCGGCAGCGTTCCGGCAGCTACGCCTCACTCAACATCGACTCGCGCTTCACGGGGGGCGGGCTGGCCTTCCGGTCGCAGCGCGAGAAGGCGGCGTACGGATGGACGGCACGGGTGGGTGGCAGCGTCGGCAAGGTGGATGGCAACCAGCTCGACGGGGCGTCCCGGGCAATGGGCTTCGGGGAGGCACGCCTGCGTTTGTCCCTGCCGGTGGGGAGCTGGACCCTGACGCCCACGGGGGCGATCTCCGAGTCCCGGGGCAGCACACGGGGCGAGTCGTGGGCGCGGCGCATCCTCAGCGCCGGACTGACGTTAGGCGGCGCCCGCCGGTCGGTGCGCGTGGACGCCTTCCGCGGCGAGGTCGACGCCCCGGACGCGGGCGAGTTCGGCCGCTCCTTCGAGCAGTTTGCCGTCGGAGGCGCCCCGATGCCCTTTGTCGACTCCGCCTACCTCAGCCAGCGCCTGCCGCTGCCCTCGGTGCCGGTCGGATATGCGCAGGGTCGCAAGGTCGAGGGGCTGCGCGCGGCGATCCGGGTGGCCGGGCTGCAGCCCTGGGCGATGTGGGTCGCCGCGGGCGACACCATCACGCGGTACCAGCGCACCTTTGGCATCGAGGACGAATGGCGATGGCCGGCGATCGGCTTCGCCCGGCTCCCGGCGGTCCGCATTCGCGCCGGGATCGGCTATTCGCTCGACGAGCCGTATGATGAAAAGCTGCGCCCCTACGTGAGCGTCACCTACCGCCCGTAGGGGCCAGCGCCTACACCTCGAGCAGGCCGAGCGACCGGAGCTTGTCGATCACCAGGTCCGCGGCCTGTTCGGGGGTCGTCTCCACGGTGTTGACCCTGAGGTCCGGCGTCTCGGGCGGCTCGTACGGCGAGTCGATCCCGGTGAAGTTCCGCAGTTCCCCGCGCCGGGCCTTCTTGTAGAGCCCCTTCACGTCGCGCGACTCCGCCACGTCGAGCGGTGTGTCCACGTGGATCTCGATGAACTCGTTCTCGCCAAGGAGCGTGCGCGCCATCGCGCGCTCGGACCGGAACGGCGAGATGAAGGCGGTCAGCACGATCAGCCCCGCATCCACCATCAGCCTGGAGACTTCCGCGACACGCCGGATGTTCTCCACGCGGTCCGCCTCGGTGAAGCCAAGATCCTTATTGAGCCCGTGGCGGACGTTGTCGCCGTCCAGCAGGTACGAGTGGCGTCCCAGGGCGTGCAGCTTCTTCTCCACCAGGTTCGCGATCGTCGACTTGCCCGACCCCGACAGCCCCGTGAACCAGAGGACGACCGGGTGCTGTCCCTTGAGCCGGGCCCGCGCCTGCTTGTCGACGTCGAGGTGCTGCAGGTGAATGTTGTGCGACCGGCGGAGCGCAAAGTGGATCATCCCGGCGCCGACCGTGTTGTTGGTCATCCGGTCGATCAGGATGAAGCCGCCGGTGTCCTTGTTGGCCCGGTACGGATCAAAGGCGATCGGACGGTCGATCGCGAGGTTGCACACGCCAATCTCATTGAGCGCCAGCGCCTTGGTCGCGAGGTGCTCCATGGTGTTGATGTTGACCTTGTACTTGGCGTCGGTGACGGTCGCGCTGACCGTGCGCGCCCCGATCTTGAGCAGGTACGGGCGCCCGGGCAGGAGTGGCTCATCGGCCATCCACACCACCGTGCACTCGAACTGGTCCGCCACCTCCGGGGGAGCGTCCGCGGTCGCGATGACGTCGCCACGCGAGATGTCGACCTCATCGGCGAGCGTGATGGTCACGGACTGCCCGGCCACCGCCTCGTTCACGTCACCGTTCGGTGTGACCAGCCGCGTGACCTGGCTCTCGCGCCCCGAGGGCACGACGCGAATCCGGTCGCCCGGCCGCACCACCCCCGCGGTGATCACCCCGCAATACCCGCGGAAATCGAGGTTGGGACGGTTCACCCACTGCACCGGGAGCCGGAACGGCTCCGCCTGCAGGCGGTCCTCGTCGACCTCCGTGGTCTCGAGGAACTCCATCAGCGTCGGTCCCTTGTACCACGGGGTGCGCGTGCTGCGCTCGACCATGTTGTCGCCGCGCAGCCCCGACAGCGGGATCGCGGTGATGTGCTCCAGCCCGATGCGGGATGCAAACGCCCGGTAGTCCGCCTCGATGGCCCGGAACGTCGCCTCCGAGAAGTCGACGAGGTCCATCTTGTTGATGGCCAGCGCGATGTTCCGGATCCCGATCTGGCTCACGAGGTAGCTGTGGCGCCGCGTCTGCGTCAGGACGCCCTTGCGCGCGTCGATCAGGATCACGGCCGCATCGGCCGTCGACGCCCCGGTGATCATGTTGCGGGTGTACTGCTCGTGTCCCGGCGTGTCGGCCACGATGAACTTGCGGCGGTCGGTGCTGAAGAACCGGTACGCCACGTCGATCGTGATCCCCTGCTCGCGCTCGGCGGCAAGGCCGTCCACCAGGAGCGCGAAGTCGATTTCGCCCCCCTGCGTGCCGAACTTCTTGGAGTCGGCCTCGATGGCTGCCACCTGGTCCTCGAAGAGCATCTTCGATTCATACAGCAGGCGGCCGATCACGGTGCTCTTGCCGTCGTCCACGGAGCCGCACGTGATGAAGCGCAACAATCCCTTGCGCTCATGCTGGTGCAGGTAGGCCTCGATGTCCGTGGCGATCAGGTCGGAGATGTGCGCCATCAGAAGTACCCCTCCTGCTTCTTCTTCTCCATGGACGCCGCGGTGTCGTGGTCGATCATGCGGCCCTGGCGTTCCGAGGTGCGGGCGAGGAGCATCTCCTGGATGATGGCGACCAGCGTGTCCGCGCTCGACTCGATCGCGCCGGACAGCGGGTAACACCCCAGGGTCCGAAAGCGGACCTTCTTCATCATGGGGACTTCACCCGGCCGGAGGCGCATGCGCTCGTCGTCCACCATGATCAGGGTGCCGTCGCGATCCACGACCGGGCGCTCGGCCGCGAAGTACAACGGCACGATGGGAATCTGCTCGAGGTGGATGTACTGCCAGATGTCCAGCTCCGTCCAGTTGGACAGGGGGAACACGCGGATCGACTCCCCCTTGTGCTTGCGGCCATTGTACAGGCGCCAGAGTTCCGGGCGCTGCATCTTGGGATCCCAGCGATGCTGGGCGCTGCGGAACGAGAAGATGCGCTCCTTCGCGCGCGACTTCTCCTCGTCGCGACGGGCCCCGCCAAACGCAGCGTCGAAACCGTGCAGGTCCAGCGCCTGCTTGAGCCCCTGCGTCTTCCACATGTCCGTGTGGATCTGCGACCCGTGGTCGAACGGGTTGATGCCGAGCTTGGCCGCTTCGGGGTTCTGGTAGACGAGGAGCTGCATCCCCATCTCGCGCGCCATCCGTTCGCGCATCTCGTACATCGCCTTGAACTTCCAGGTCGTGTCCACGTGCAGGAGCGGGAACGGCGGAACCGACGGGAAGAATGCCTTCCGGGCCAGGTGCAGCATCACCGCACTGTCCTTGCCGACGGAGTACAACATGACGGGGTTGTCGCTCTCGGCGATCACCTCCCGCATGATGTGAATGCTCTCGGCCTCCAACCGCTGCAGGTGCGTCAGCTTCATGAACGAGCCAGGGGGTTCAAGTCGTGGTCCGGTGGAAATGGTCTCGGGCGTCATGAAGGAAGGCAATGCGTGTGCCAGTCCCCGGCCCGTGGGGCCCACGGGTTATCTTGGGTTCCCACGCCGACAGGCAGGCAGGAGATGGACGAGCAACGGGTCACGGACGTCAGTTGGCAGGGCGCGGTCATCGCGACCGCCCGGGAGGCCGGCGCCGCGATCATGGAAGTCTACTCAAAGGAGATTGAGGTTCGGGGAAAGGCGGATTCGTCCCCGGTCACCGAGGCCGATGAGCGCGCCGAAGCGATCATCACCCGCGCGTTGGGGCGCCTGACCCCCGAGGTGCCGGTGGTGGCCGAGGAGGCCGTCGCGGCCGGCGCCGCCCCACAGGTCGGGGAGTGGTTCTGGCTCGTCGATCCGCTCGACGGCACCAAGGAGTTCATCAGCCGGAACGGCGAGTTCACGGTGAACATCGCGCTGGTCCGGCGCGGCCAACCGGTCTTCGGGGTGGTGCTCGCCCCCGCCCTGGACCGCCTGTTTGTCGGGGTCGTCGGGCACGGGGCCTTCGTGGAGGAGGGTGGCACGAGGCGTCCCATCCGCTGCCGCGCGGTCCCGCCGTCCGGACTGGTGGTCGTCGCCAGTCGCTCCCACGGTGACGCCGAGGCGCTGGACCGGTTCCTGGGTGGGCGGCAGGTCGCGGCGACGATCAACGCCGGCTCCTCGCTCAAGCTCTGCCTGGTCGCGGCGGGCGAGGCGGACCTCTATCCGCGACTCGGCCGGACCATGGAGTGGGACATTGCCGCGGGGCACGCCGTGCTCGCCGCGGCGGGCGGACGGATCCTGGCCGTGAGCGGCGAACCGCTGACCTACGGCAAGCCGGGCTTCGACAACCCGCATTTCGCCGCCGAGGGACTCGTCAGCTGACGCGGCTCGCGCAGCCCTCCCTTGCGGAGGGCTACGTGGTGGACGCCGCCGCGGTCCCTGCCGTGCGCCCGGTGGCCCACGCCCAGAGGAAGTTGTAACCGCCAATCGGCCCGAAGGCGTCGAGGAGCTCGCCACAGAGAAAGAGCCCCGGATGGCGCCGGCTCTCGAGGGTCCGGGTGTGGACCTCGCCTAACGACACACCGCCACCGGTCACCTCGGCCTTGCGGTAGCCGTCGTCCCCGGTGCACGGCAGCAGGCCCCGCACCAGGGTCTCGATGAGCCGGACCTTCTCGTCGCGCCGCAACTCGGCCAGGAGTCGCGTGGGATCCACCGCCGCGTGTCGCAGCAGCACCGCCGCCAGCCGATCCGGCAGCTCGGCGCGCAGCGCACCGGTGACCGTGCGTGCCCCGTGGGGTCGCAACGCCACCTCCCACTCCGCATCCCGCAGCGCCGTCCACTGCACCCGGACGGAGGCGGGGCCGCTGTGCCCGAGTTGGGCCCGCGACACCACGTGCGACACATCGAGCACCGACGGGCCGCTGTATCCGGTGTGGGTGAAGAGAAATCCCCCGGTCGACACCGCCGCAAAGCGATCGCTCCGCGCCGACAACGACACCGGGAGGGAGATCCCGGCCAGCTCACCGAAGGTCCCGGCCGCATCCAGCAGCGGAGTCAGCGCGGCATAGGTGGGATGCACCACGAGCCCCAGGCGAGCGACCAGTTCCAGCCCCATGCCGTCGCTGCCCGTGTTTGGTACGGAGCGTCCTCCGGTCGCCAGGATCACCGCCTGCGCCTCCACCACCACCCCGGTGTCGAGCGAGACGGACCATCCCTGGGGATTCGGCGCCACCGCCACCACCCGCGTGTCCATCATCGTGGCGACGCCGAGCGCGCGCGCGTGGTCAAGCAATCCGTCACGGATATGCCGGGCCTTGTGCGACGCGGGAAAGAGCTTGCCGCTCACCACCTCCTCCACGAGGGGCACACCGATGACCCCTTCGAAGAACGCCCGCTGTTCGGGCAGCGGCCACGCGCGGAGGAGCTTGCGGAGCGAATTCGCCGAGGAGTCGGTCACGAATCGCGACTCGTCCACCACCGTCGGCAGGACGTTGCAGCGCCCTCCCCCGCTGATGAGGACCTTTCGCCCGCCGTCCCGCGTCCCCTCGACCAGCAGGGTGTCAGCACCCGATGACGCCGCGAAGATGGCCGCCATGGTACCGGCCGCCCCAGCCCCGACCACGATCACCTTCTTCAATAGGACCCGGGACCGTGTGAGAGTAGCCGACGCAGCGCACGGCGGCGCCGCACACGGAAGGGTACACCATCACCGGGATGGGTGCGTCATCAGCGGGAACGTCCTGGCCCACACCTGGCGCCCGAGGAGCCCGCGGCCGGTAGCTTTTCCCGATCCCAACTCACCGCAGGGCACCATGCGCTTCACCACGATTGCCGTCGCCGCCACGTTCGCCGCAGCCCCCCTGATGGGCCAGGCACCGCCACCGCCGACCCTCGACACGCTCCCACGCCCCGCCGCCCGGCCGGCCGACGTGAGTTCGGTCGATGCGATCATCGCGGCACTCTATGACGTCATCTCCGGACCTGCGGGGCAAGCACGCGACTGGAATCGCTTTCGGTCGCTCTTTGTCCCGTACGCCCGCCTGGTCCCGACCGGGGTCGTCCCGAACGGTGCACGCGCGGTGGTCCTGGGGGTCGAGGACTACATCAAGCGCGCCGGCCCCGGGCTCGAGGCGTCGGGGTTCTTCGAGATCGAGGTGAACCGCGCCTCGGAGGCATACGGGAACATCGCGCACGCCTTTTCCACCTATGAGTCGCGCCGCACGGCGGATCGTCGGGAAAAGCCCTTTGCCCGCGGGATCAACTCCATCCAGCTCCTGCGGGATGGTGCGCGGTGGTGGATCGTGACGGTGTACTGGGATGCCGAGCGCCCCGGCAACGAAATCCCGGCGAAATACCTCCCGCGCCCCTGACGTCAGGGCGCCATCGGTTTTTCACCCGAAAACGCGCGGGATCCTGCGCCTTGTATTCCCGTGACCGGGAGTGGAATTTCCGCCGTCCTTCCATCGGGTAATTCGCATGCGCATAGGGGTCCCCCGGGAGAGCGTTCCCGGTGAGCACCGGGTCGGTCTTGTCCCGGAGAGTGTGTCGCGGCTGAAAAAGGCCGGCGTCGACGTCCGGGTCCAGCGAGGAGCCGGGTCGCCGGCCAACTATCCGGACGACGCCTACGCCGCCGCTGGGGCTGAGCTGGTTGACACCATGGAGGCGGCGCTCACCGACGCCGACGTGGTGGTCAAGGTCCAGCGACCGACGCTGGCGGAGTGCGAGCTGCTGCGCCAGGGATCGATCCTGATCTCCCTCCTCCCCGTCGCGACCTCGGCCGACGTGATCGCGCGCCTGACGGCGCGCGGAGTCACGTCGCTCGCGTTGGAGAAGGTGCCGCGCATCACGCGCGCCCAGTCCATGGACATCCTCTCGTCCCAAGCGACGATTGCCGGCTACAAGGCCGTCCTCATCGGTGCCTCGCACAGCTGCAAGCTGATGCCGATGCTGACGACGGCGGCGGGGAACATCCCGCCCGCCAAGGCCTTCGTCATCGGCGCCGGTGTTGCCGGTCTGATGGCCATCGCGACGGCGCGGCGCCTCGGGGCGCAGGTCTCCGGCTTTGACGTGCGCGCCGCGGCGCGGGAGCAGGTGCTCTCGCTCGGCGCGACCTTTGTCGGTCCGGAGCCGTCGTCAGACGCCGAAGCCGCGGGCGGCTACGCCCGCGCCCAGACCGACGAGGAGCGCGCCAAGACCATGGAGGCGCTCGCCCAGCACCTGAAGGACCAGGACCTCGTGGTCACGACCGCCCAGATCCCCGGAAAGCAGGCGCCTCGCCTGATCACCGCGGCGATGGTCGCCACCATGAAGCCCGGTGCGGTGATCGTCGACCTGGCCGCGGAGACGGGGGGCAATTGCGAAGGCACCGTGGCCGGCGATGTCGTCCAGGTGAACGGGGTCACGATCGTTGGCGCGGTCAACCTGCCCAGCACCATCCCGTTCCACGCCTCGGTCATGTTCTCCAAGAACGTCCTGACGCTCCTGCAACACCTCATCAAGGACGGCGCCATCGCGATCAACCTCGAGGACGAGATCACCGGACCGATGTGCCTGACGCACGCCGGCCAATCCCGCGCCTGACCCTGACGACGCCCAACTCCCTCCCGCATGTCTGACGCACTCATTACGGGCATCGTGGTCTTCGTCCTCGCGACGTACCTCGGTGCAGAACTCATCGGTCGTGTGCCCCCCACGTTGCACACGCCGCTCATGTCCGGAGCCAACGCCATCTCCGGGATCACGGTGGTGGGCGCGCTCATCGTCGCGGCGGCCGGCCTCGGCTGGATCTCCACCGTCCTCGGCTTCCTCGCGGTGGTCTTTGCCATGATGAACGTCGTGGGCGGCTACGCGGTCACCGATCGGATGCTCCAGATGTTCCGGAAGGAGGAGAAGCAGTGATCCCCGCCGCCGTTGAACGCCTGATCTACCTCGTCGCTGCCGGCATCTTCATCACCGGCCTCAAGCAGCTGCAGAACCCGGCGACCGCACGCCAGGGCAACCGGCTCTCGGCGATCGGGATGCTGATTGCCGTCGTCGTTACGCTCCTGCAGATCGAGCTGCTCTCGCCCGCGGCGGCGTTCGCTGGACTCGTCGTGGGGAGTGCGGTCGGCTGGTGGATGGCGCGGTCGGTGCAGATGACGTCCATGCCCCAGATGGTCGCGATCCTGAACGGATTTGGCGGGGCGGCGTCGCTGCTGGTGGGTGGCGCCGAGTTCCTCAAGTCCGAGCTGCGCGGTGAGGTGATTCCCGTTGACACGGGGATCACGATCCAGCTCTCCCTGCTCATTGGTGCGGTCACCTTCACGGGATCGATCATCGCGTGGGCCAAGTTGCAGGAAGTCATGACCGGGAAGCCGATCACCTTCCCGGCGCAGAAGGCGCTCAATGCCCTGCTCTTCCTCGCGGTGATTGCCCTCTCGATCTACCAGCTGTCCACGACCGAGTCGCTGCTCTGGCCGTTTTACGCGGTGGTCGCGATCTCGCTGTTGCTGGGCGTGCTGCTCGTGATCCCGATTGGCGGGGCGGACATGCCCGTCGTGATCTCGCTGCTCAACTCGTACTCGGGGATCGCCGGGGCGATGACCGGCTTCGTGATCCGCAATGACGTGCTGATCGTCTCGGGGGCCCTGGTCGGCTCGTCCGGCATCATCCTCTCGCAGATCATGTGCAAGGCGATGAACCGCTCGCTGGCCAACGTCCTCTTCGGGGCCTTCGGCGGTGCGACGGCGGGCTCGTCCAAGAGCTCGGCGGGGCTCACCGTGAAGTCCATCGCCGCGGAAGACGCCGCGATCCAGCTGGCGTATGCCACCAGCGTGATCGTCGTCCCGGGCTACGGAATGGCCGTGGCCCAGGCGCAGCACGTGGTGCGCGAACTGGCCGAGCTCATCGAGAAGAAG
>JAEUJL010000558.1 GCA_016794835.1 Gemmatimonadota bacterium
GATCTCCTCGTGCAGCCCGACGTCTTCGTCATCACCAGGACGGGGGCCGAGACCCGCGAGTGGGACGAGGTCCGCGAGTTGTCGCTCGTCGTCGAGGTGCTCAGCCCTTCCACATCACGTTACGATCGATTCACCAAGCGACGCCTCTACCAGGAGCTTGGCGTACCGCTGTACTGGATCATGGATCCGCGAGAGCGCCGGGCCGAAGTATGGACGCCCGGGGCACCGGCTCCCGTGCACGAGGCGGAGCGTGTCGTCTGGCATCCACCCGGGGCCGTGGCACCGCTGGTGATCGAACTCTCCACCTTGTTCCCGAGTTCGTAGTCGGACGAGTTGCGAATGCAGCACCCACTGTGCGGGTTCAACCTCGGGAGATGTCATGCGCCCGTTCCACTATCATGACGGTCAGCGCGAGGTCCAGCGTGAGGCGAACTCCCTCAAGGCGGCGGACAAGCTCTCGACCTGGGTCGGGCCCGTGGCCGACTACGCCAACGAAGCGGACCTGATCGTCCTCGCCAGCGCCGACGCGAACACGCTGCACGTGGCAGCACTCTCCGGGCCTGCGCCACTCGCGACCGCCACGGCGGACGAAGGGGAGATCACGGTTTCCCTCCCTGGTGACCTCGCGACCCTCCTCCCGCTCGATCGACCGTGGGGAGGGATCGTGATCAATCCGGCGACGGCTCGCCGTTCGCGCGTGGCGGGTCGCCCAACTCCCAACGGCCCTCGCATCGACATCCCCTGCACCGTCGCCTTCACGAATTGTCGCAAGTACATGACGCCCACAGCGTCGACCGGAACGTCACCGCTCCTGGGGTCGATGACGCGCGAGGAACTCGCCCTCGACGATGCGTGGGTCGTCGAGACGATCGCGCGTGGCGAAACGGCGTTCCTCTGTACCGTGACGCCCGACGGTGTGGCCGATGTATCCCATCGCGGCGGTCAGCCGGGGTTCCTGCGCTACGATCCCGCCGCACGCAGCATGGCCTGGACCGAATACCTCGGCGACGGGATGTTCGTGAGCACCGGGAACCTCCGCCAATCGCCTCGCTTTGCCCTGGTTGTCCTCGACTACGCGTCCGGTGATGCGTTGCGCCTGGATGGAGAGGCGACGTACACCAATGTGCGCCGCGATCGCCACGAGCGCGTGGACGCGCTGCTGCAGGCCAACGAGCCGTTTCCGGTGCAGGGGGCGCTGGAAGCGAGGGTGCATACGGCAACGCGCCTCGTGCGATTCTGTCACCCGCGGCAGCGCGTGGAGCGGCGCTCGCGAATCACCTCGGCGGACACGACCGCGGTGCAGCATCCGCAGTAGCCGCAGCGCCTGGTCCATCACCTCGCGCCAGGCGCGTGTGCCTGGCTCCCACAATGAACTCGGGGTCCCTCGCGCGCCCTAACGCGTGAGGGACCCCGATATCTGTCCGGTCGGCGCGGCGCGCCGGTCAGGCAGTCGTGCTGCCTTAGCGGTCTCCAGCGATCCGCGCCGTACTAGGGCCAGTAGACAATGGATCACCTCCTCGCATGCAGGGTGGACGTTGAGGGCCAGCGTGACTGAAATACTATGCCAGGGCCCTCATTCGTCCAGTCCCGCCTCGTGTCCGCCGGTCACCTGGGTGCGCGCCTTCGGCCAGAGCGCGCCGACGTCAAACACCAAGGCGTGGCTCGCCCCGGCCGGCCACCAGGTCAACTCCCCGGTGATGACCTCGGGTTCGCGACCGGCGCGGTGCACCGTCACTGTGCGCACGGCGGGATCGACGGTCCAGTACTCGGGGATCCCCGCACCGAGGTAGACGTCACGCTTCTTTGTGAGGTCCACCTTGCGGCTGCGGGGACTGTGGACTTCCACGACCAGCAGGGGCAGTGGTTGGTCTTCCCAGTCCTTCTCTTCGTCGAGTTCGGCGCGCACATGCACATCGGGCTCGACTTCGACGCGTCGGCCGATACGGAATACGGCTTGGGGGCGATACGCGAAGCCGAGCTGTTCGTCCTGGGCGTACTTGTCGAGGAGGCGAGCCAGACGAGCCGCCGGGCCCTCGTGCCGAGGGGTGGGGGCCGGGCTCACCAACAGTTCCCCGTCGATGAGTTCGTAGATGTTGCCGTCCTCCGGGAGCGCGTGCATCTCCTCGAGGGTCCAGCGGCGCGGTTCGAGAACCATGTGCATGCGGGGTGACTCCTCTGCAGGGCGAGATCGCTTGCCATGCCCGAGGATCGTGGATACCCGCCGGAAGAGCATCATCATTCCAGCGCCAACAGCAACATTCCCACGCCGAGCGTACGCTCGGCAACGCCGGGCCGTCAAGCCCGAGGTATCCACGGCCAGCGCAGCCTTGTACCATGGCGCCCCGGAGTGCATATCGTCGTCACCTTTCCTCCCGACCGCTCATGCGCCTGCAGCTGACGTACCTCTCGACCCTGGTGGCCTGCCTGCCCGTCGTCCTGCCTGCGCAGGGCCGGGGTTCGCGTGAGATTCCCGCCGCGATGTCCCTGATCCGCGAGGCGGACCTCAAGCGCGACCTCTACGCCATGGCCGGCCCGGCGATGCGCGGGCGCGAGGGCGGCACCCTCGATGAGATGACAGCCAGTGCCTGGGTGGCCGAGCAGTATCGCAAGATCGGGTTGGTCCCCGCCGGCGAAGGGGGCACGTGGTACCAGTGGTTCAACGTGACGCGCACACGCGTCTCGACGGTCACCAGCAGCGTGGCGCTGAACGGGCGCACGGTGGCGCTGTTCCAGGACATCATCCCGTTAGGCACGGTGCCCGTCGAGGCCGGTGGACCGGTCTACTGGCTGGCGGACGCCAGCGACACGACGGTGGACCTTCGCGGCCGCGTCGTGGCGACGCCGGTGGTGGTGCCCGCAGCCGCGAGCATCCGCTCGACGAGCTACACCTTTGCGGTGCGCTACACCGATGCGGCGCTGAACGCGACGACCAACCGGCTGGCTCGGCGCGGCGCGGCAGCGATCCTCATCGTGCCGGACGCCCGCGTGGACAGCGCCTTCGACGCCATGGTCGCCGCCCGCTCGCGCGGGGCTTACGACGTGGCCAACGCGATGCCGCGGACCGGGGGGCCGCCGCGCCCCATCGGCCCCGTACCCGCGTTAGGCACCGGGCCCACCCCCGCCTTCCTCGTCCGCGCGTCGATGGGGGCGATGCTCCGCGACACGCCGATGTCGACGATCAAGATCCAGCTGGAGCGCTTCGACACGCCGAGCGTGAACGTGATCGGGATGGTGCGCGGGACGGATCCGCAGTTGCGGGATGAGTACCTGATCTACTCCTCCCACCAGGACGCCAATGGCGTGCGCGCCACCCTCGAGGGTGATTCCGTCCATGCCGGCGCCGACGACAACGGGTCGGTGACGGTGGCGCACTTCGCGGCGGCACGGGCCTTCGTGCGCCAGCCGGGGAAGCGCTCGGTCCTGTTCATCAATCATGGGTCCGAGGAGCGTGGCTTGCTCGGCAGCCGCTACCACATCGCGCATCCCGTCGTGCCGGTGTCGCAGATGGTCGCCGTGCTCAACGGCGACATGATCGGTCGCAACCACCCGGATTCGGCGACGATCCTCGGCGTGCAGCCCCCACACCGGAACTCCACGACGCTGGTGGAGATGGCCCTCCGTGCCAATGCGCTGACCGGGAAGTTCATCCTCGACTCGCTCTGGGACCGTCCGACGCACCCGGAAGGCTGGTACTTCCGCAGCGACCATGTGCCGTACGCGAGAGCGAACGTGCCGGCCCTGATGTACACGACGAACCTGCACGATGACTACCACACGCCGCGCGACACGCCGGAACGGATCGACTATCCCAAGCTCACGCGCATGGCGC
>JAEUJL010000585.1 GCA_016794835.1 Gemmatimonadota bacterium
GGGATCAACCGGGCGCTTCGCGAGAGCCGGGCGCAGGCGCTGCGGAGCCTTCTCGGTGAGCGCGGGGTTCCGTGGGCGCGTCTCGCCGCGGTGCCGGATTCCACGAGCGGCGCGCGACACGGCTACATTCGAGTCCACCTCCGAGCGAAGACGGAAACCCAGTGAGCGTCATTCAACGCAAGGTGTGCATGCTCGGCGCCACCGGGGTGGGGAAGACATCCCTCGTCAGGCGCTTTGTGGAGAGCCTCTTTTCGGAGCGCTACCAGGCCACGATCGGCGTGAAGATCGACCGGCGCCTGGTGGAGCTGGACGGCCAGCAGGTCAGCCTCCTGCTGTGGGATCTCCAGGGCGAGGACGACCTGCAGCGCGTTCGCCTGTCGTACCTGCGGGGCGCATCGGGACTGATTTATGTGGCGGATGGCACGCGGCCCGAGACCCTGGATACCGCGCGATCGATCCAGGCGGGCGCGATCGAGACGATTGGCGCCGTGCCGTCCCTGCTCCTGGTCAACAAGAGCGACCTGACCTCGGAGTGGCGCGTCGACGACGCGGCGATTGCGGCCCGCGGGCCCGTGGATGTCGAGGTCCTGCGGACGTCGGCCCGCGATGGCACCAACGTCGAGGCCGGGTTCGAACGGCTGGTGCGCGCGATCGGTATCTGAGGCGCTCGGACGCCGGGTCCGGGTTCCGATCCCGACTCTGGATTCTCGACGGGAAGCGCGGGTAGAGGCCGGCGCAGCGCCAGTCGCAAGTGGTTCCATCCCAATGGGTTGAGCGCTCATTGGTGATTGCTCAGGCGTCGGAATGACCCGTGCAATGGCGGTGGTGGTTCTCCATCACGCTCATGCCCCGCCTGCGCACCTCGTTCCGCTCATGCCTCTCAGGCTGCACTCCAAAGCCTCACGGCGCCTGACCCCCATGTCGTCACAGGACACGCGGGTCGACGGCGGAGTGACGCTGCGCCGCGAGTCGATCTGGTATGTCGCCGGCGCGCCGGCACATCCCGTGGAGCGGCGGGGGCACTTCGTCGCGGCGGTCTGGAGCGCGTTCATGCATTCCGGTCGCCTCTCGGCCTTTGAGCGCGTGGGGCTCCCGCTGCTTCGGGCGATGCGGGGGGTGCAGGCCGCGCGCATGGCGGTGGTGCGCCTGTCCGCCTCGACGTTTGACGCCGGGGAGACCCGGCGCCTGATCGAGCAGGCGGCGAGCATCGACGCCATGGTGATGGTGGAGCTTGCCGGCCTCTGGTCGACCCCCGCCCTCGAGGTCCTCGGCGCGATCCGGCCGGCCTTCGTGCGGGTCCGGCACGAGTACACCGCCGGTGCGGGAGTGCTCCCGGAGCAGGCGCGTCGACTGCTACAGCTCAGCGATTGCATGGCGCGCACCTCGACCCCGCTGGTGGCGCAGGGGCCGCTCGACGGTGAGGACGAGGTGGCGGCTCGCGCGGCGGGGATCGACCTGCGCGTCGTGACCGAATCCGGCGCGGGGGACTCCCCGTGGCCGGCCGACGAATCGTTAGGTGTCCCGGGGGCGCCCGTGGTCCTCGACTTTCCGCTGCGTCCCACTGGGAGATAGACGCTGGGGGTGTGGGCCGGCAGACGATTGCGCAGCGTCGTCGGCCCAACCCCCAGCGGGCGGACATCGCCGGGCAAATGGCATCCGGCGGAGCCGGGCGCTAGCATTCGCGGATCGCACCGGACCACCGCCGACATGTCCATCATCTACCTGAACGGCCAGTTCCTTCCTCGCGCCAACGCCACGCTCGCCATCGACGATCGCGGCTTCATCTTTGGCGACGGGGTCTACGAGGTGACCCGCGTCGTGAAGGGGGCACTCTTCGAGTCGGGTCGCCACCTCAAGCGCCTGGCCCGGGGGCTGGCCGACCTGCGCCTGCAGCCCGAGGAGAGCCTGGCGGACATCGAGGCGATCTCGATGCGCCTGATCGCCGAGAACGGGCTCGCCGACGGCGAGGGGACCGTGTACCTGCAGGTGACACGTGGGGCGGCGCCAAGAACGCACCACTTTCCCCCGGCCGGCACGCGCTGCACCGTCTTCATGTCGGCGCAGAAGTTCGTGGTGCCGCACGACAAGCGGGCAACGGGCGTCTCGTGCGTGACCTATCCCGACATCCGCTGGGCGCGGTGCGACATCAAGACCGTCAACCTGATCCCCGCCGTCCTCGCCAAGCAGCATGCCGTGGACTGCGGCGTCTTTGAGTCGATCTTCGTTCGCGATGGGGCCATCACCGAAGGGTCCCACACCAACTGCTTTGGGGTGATCGACGGGGAGCTGCGCACGTATCCGGCGTCGAACTACATCCTTGGCGGTGTCACGCGGGATGTCACGATCGAACTGGCGCACGAGCTGGGGATCCCGTTCGAGGCGCGCCCGTTTCACGTGCAGGACCTGCCGCGCCTGGAGGAATTCTTCGTGACCGGGACGACCACCGACGTGATGCCGGTCGTCGAGCTCGATGGGAAGCCGGTGGGGAATGGGCGTCCCGGGGCGATCACCATGCGGTTGTACGAGGCGATGGCGCGTCGGCTGTACGGAGGCGCCTGATGCGCGGCCGTCGGGTGCGGCGGCTCGGCTCAACGGTGGCCTGCGCCCTCGCGAGCGGCGTGTGGTCCTGGGCCGGTGCGGCCGGGGCCCAGGCGCCGGCGCTCCCGCGTGTCCACGTGATCGCGACGGGCGGCACGATCTCCAACCTCGGAAGTGCCGGTCGTCGGACGGGGGAGGAGCTGGTGGCGGCGATCCCGCCGCTCGCGCGGATGGCCCGCGTGACGGTGGAGCAGTTTGCCAACGTGGCGTCCGGCTCGGTGACCGAGGCGATGTGGCGCGGGATGGCGCGTCGTATCGTTGAGCTGCAGGCCGGGCCCGATGCCCCGGCGGGGTTCGTGGTCACCCACGGGACCGACACGATGGAGGAAACGGCGTACTTCCTCTCCCTGACGGTCGGGGGCTGTGCGCCGGTGATCGTGACCGGGGCGATGCGGCAGGCGGATGCGGTGGGTGCGGATGGCCCGGCCAACCTCATGAATGCCGTGCGCGTCGCTGCGTCGACGGGGGCGCGTGGCCGCGGCGCGATGGTCCTGATGAACGACGAGATCTTCGCCGCTCGCGACGTGACCAAGTCGAACACCACGCGCCTGAATGCCTTCACCTCCCCGGATGCGGGGGTGCTCGGGTTGGCGGATCCGGACCTGATCGTGTGGCATCGCCCCGGGCCGGACAACGCG
>JAEUJL010000625.1 GCA_016794835.1 Gemmatimonadota bacterium
CCCGGAATCCCCTCGATCGGGAGTCGCTCACGCATCGCGGCCTGCAGCGTCTCCCGCAGCGCGTCGGTGACCACCGGCTCGGTCGCGCCACGCTCGCGCGCCGCCTGCTCGAACATGAAGCCGTACCGTGCGAGATAGTCGCTGATCCCGCCGGGGGCATTGAGGTCGATCCCTTCCATCGGCCCGAGGAAGGCCCAGCGCAACCCGAAGCCATCCCGGATCAGCGCGTCGACGTCGGCGGGCGACATCAGTCCATCGCGCACCACGGCGAACATCTCGGTCAGCAGGGCGACCTGCAGCCGGTTCATCACGAACCCCGGGCGTTCACCGCGCACCAGCACGGGGACCTGCCCCACCTCGCGGAGGATCCCAAACGCCCGCTGCACCACGTCGTCGGCGGTGGACGGCGTGGGCACGACCTCGATCACGGGCAGCAGGTGTGGCGGTGTGGCCGGGTGGGCGACCAGGCAGCGTGACTGCCCGGCCAGTCCGGCCGTGAACAACGACGCTCCGATCGAGGAGGTCGAGCTGGCCAGGATCGCCCCGGCCGGCGCGGACGCGTCCAACTCCGCAAAGCAGCTCGCTTTCGCGTCCCGGGACTCCTCGATGGATTCCTGCACCCAGGTCGCTCCCTCGACCGCGTCGGCGAGGGTGGGGCTCACGGTGATGCGCGCCGTGATCTCGTCCGGCGTGACCCCGGGTGCGACGGCCTGTGCGGCAGCGGCGGCGCGCTGCACCCGGGCGTGGAGCGAGTCGCGGACGGCGGCGTGACGGGCAAAGACGCGCACCGGCCACCCGGCGCGCGCAAACACCAGCGCCCACGATGACCCGATGATCCCGGCGCCAACGATCGCCGCGCGCCGCTCCCCGGTCACCGCGTGCGCTCTCGTACCCACTCGCCGTCCGCACCCATCAGGGGGAAGGCGACCCCGTCCACCTGGCCGCCCGCCCCGATGCGGAACGTCACCGGCACCTTCCCCATCATCGGGTCGCGCATCGTCGCCATGAAGGTGTCGTACTGGTGGTGCGCGAGGTCACCAATGGCGATCGGGCTCGCATCGTAACTGATCGAGAGTTTCCCCTCGGCGAGGCGCACCGTGGCGGTGCCGAACATCGTGTGACGGTAGGTCCCGACGTAGGCGTCCAGCGCCACGGAGGGACGCGTCCCCGTGGCCACCGCTGGCGGGGCGCCGGCCAGGCGCTTCATGAACGCCTCCTCGGCCGCGCGGTAGGGCGTGAAGTCGTCCGATGGCGTGAGCCCCAGGGCGCGGTCGAACAGGTGGTTCACGAGCGGCACCGTCATGCTCGTCTGGTTCATGTTCGTGAGGACCACCACGCCGATCCCGTCGTCCGGGAGGAATCCCACCATCGTCGCCATGCCGTCGATGTTGCCGCCGTGGCCGATGTGCCGCTTGCCACGGAACGCGGCGACAAACCATCCAAAGGCATAGCCAGGGAACTGCGGCGCGTTGAGGAGTGCCGTGAGGTAGGGGTCGTCCATGGTATGCTGCGAGCGCATCGCCTCGCGCGTCATCTCCTCGCTGAGGATCCGTTGCGATCCCGCGCGGCCGCCGTTGAGCCACAGGCGGATCCAGCGCGACATGTCCTCGACATTCGAGTTGATCGAGCCGGCCGCCCCGGCGTTATCGATGTTGCGATACGGGATGGCGCGGATGCCGCCGAGGTCGGCGTGTGGTTGCGCCACGTTCACCTGTCCCTCGAGCGCGCGCACCGAGGTGTTCGACGCCGTCATGCCGAGCGGCGTGAAGATGCGCGTGCGGACGAAGTCATCCCACGTCATCCCGCTCGCCTGCCGGATGACCTCCCCGGCGGTGATATACATCAGGTTCTGGTACTGGAAGCGGGTGCGGAACGAGGTGGTGGGCGGCAGGTGCCGGACGGTGCGCACGATCTCCTCGCGCGAACGCGAGGTGCTGTACCAGGAGAGGTCGCCGCGCTCGAGGCCGCTGCGGTGCAACAGCAGGTCGCGCAGGCGAAGCTCGCGCGTCACCCAGGGGTCGTACATCTGGAACCAGGGCAGGTGATCGATCACGCGATCATCCATCCCGAGCTTCTTGTCGTCGGTGAGCAGGGCCAGGGAGGCACCCGTGAAAGCCTTGGACGCCGAGCCGATGGCGAACAGCGTCCTGGTGTCGACCGGCGTGGGGTCGCCGAGTTTGCGGACGCCGTAGCCGCGGGCGAAGATGACCGAGTCCCGGGTCGTGACGGCCACGGCCAGCCCTGGCACCTTCCACGCCTTCATCGCCGCCTGGATGACGGAGTCGACGCCGGCGAACGGATCCCGCGGCGCACTCCGCCGCTGTGCGGGGAGGTCGACCGAGGCTGCGACTGAGGCTGCGACGAGCAGCAGGCGAGGGAGGAAGGGGTGCATGAAAGTCGAAGGCGGAGGGCGAGAGGAGCAAACATAGGGGTGGTGCACGGGCCGGGCGAGAAGCGGATGTGGCGCGAACGCAAGCGGGGGCGGCCACCTGGCCGCCCCCGCCGCATGTACGTGGTGACAATGGGATTACGGTGCCGGGCGCACGCCCGCGGTCACCCAGTTCACCAGGTCGCCGAAGGCAGTCAGCGTCTCCGTCATCGTGAAGTTGCAGTGGCCATACCGCACGATCGGGCGCTGGACCACGAGCGACCCCGTGCCGGCCTGGGCGACCAGTGCCGCGAAGAGCGCTTCATGAAAGTACGGCACCGATTGGTCGAACACGGTATGCAGCGTCAACACCGGGATCCGCACATTCCCGCTCGGCTCGTAGTTGCGTCGGAGCGCGGCCTGGGCATCGGGCGGGGAGTCGTACCGCATCACGTTGGTATTGAGCAGTGCCATGAAGGCGGGCGGCAAGGTGCTGCTCGTGTACATGCGTCCCACGTTCTCGTACGGCAGGTGGCCCTGGGTGCGATCGGTCACGTCGCCGATGCCTCGGGCGTGCCAGATCAATGCCGTGACCAGGGACGTCACCAGCTCCGTCTGGTTGGTCCCCGCAAGGGAGGTCTGGTGGATCTGCAGGATGGCCCCGAATCCCGTGGGGTTTGCCGTGATGGCGCCGATCACAGCGGGCGGGATCACCACATACGGGTTGAGGTTCGCCGGCCATGCCGTCACGTCGCCCGCAAGCACACCGGGGTAGAAGTGGTCAAACAGCACCCGGATGTCGCCGAGCCAGTTGAAGTGGGCACGGGATCCGCCGAGGACGCCGCACATGAGGAGCGCCCCGTCGTACTGGCTACCGTAGCGCTCCGCCATCGCCTGCGAGATCTGCGCCCCGAGCGAATGCCCGGCCAGGTAGCTCCGCCGTGGCTTGCCGAACTGCGAGGTCAGCAGGCCCTTGAGCTGGTGCGTGCGCCGCAGGCCATCGTCAAAGTCATACCCGTTCGAGGAGTAGCTCGACATCGCGACGGCATATCCCATGCTGCCGAGCGCATCGCGCAGGATACTTGCCCCGTCTTGCGTGGTCGGGACGGCGACCGGCGCCGCCGCATCCACGAAGCCATGGGCATAGAAGACGGCATCACCGTTCCAGTTGGCCGGCTTGTAGAGGGCGTATAGCGATCCCGGGCCGGTCGTGCCCTTCACGGAATCGGCCCAGACCGTGGCCGTGACATCAGGCACACGCGCAAACGGGCGCACCCTGGGCGAGGTTGGCTCGTCCATGCATGCTGCGGAAAGCACCGCGAGCGATGCAAGTTGGGGGAGTATCGTCCAGCGCATCTGACCTCCTGTTGCCGGAGTGCGTGCGAGCATCTGCTCGCGAGGCGTCACATGATCCCACCGTGACGCTTGGAGGGTATGGCGCGAGAGAAGGCCCGGCAATCAGCAGTTGGACCAGAAGCGTCGGGTGAAGCCCTGCGGAGCGTCCCCGACGTCGAATCCCCGACCCCTCGCGGCACGGAGGCGTCGTGGCCAGGCAGGCGCGTACGGGGACGCGGGCGTGACGTGGCGGGCGTCCCGCGGGGGCCGCCCCGGCCTGGCAGGCTCGGGTGCACCTGTAGCCGGATCCTGCGCCCCCGGGCGAGGGGGGATGGCCTCGCTCACCGAGGTGCAACGCCTGAACGGGGGTGGCGGGAAGGCGTGCCGTTGGGGAATATGATGGCTGTCGCGTCCCCAATGGATTCCCCGACCGCACCCATGACCTCACGTCGCACTGCCATCAAGCTTGGCGCCGCCGCCATCGTCGCCCCGATGTTCAACCGGGGCCGCTTCTCCCTGCCGCACATCCCCGGCCAGCAGTATTCCGCACGGGCGATCGAGCTGATGCGGCGGGCGACGGTGATCGACATGCTGAGCCCCCTGCACATCGCGTCCAACGGCAACCGCTGGCTCGAGAAGCCGGACTCCATCACCGCCGCGGACTTCGAGCCGTTCAAGCAGTCCGGGATTCATGTCTTCCATACCGCGGTGGGCTTTGGCGGGCCGAACGCCTACACCATCGGGCAGCAGTACTTCCAGCGGCAGAACGCGATGATCGCCGCGCGTCCCGATCTGTTCATGCGCATCGACGGCGCGGATGACTTCGCGAAGGTGAAGGGGTCCGGGCGTATCGGCATCCTGCTCGGGGCCCAGAACTCGGACCACTTCGTGCGGCCCGACTACAACCCCCGCGACATGCTGGCAACTGTGGACGAGTTCCACATGTACGGCCAGCGCGTCTCGCAGCTCACGTACAACTCGCAGAACTGGTTCGCGAGTGGGTCGACCGACCGGGTGGATGGCGGCGTCTCCGACTTTGGCGCGGAGCTTATCGCCCGGATGAACAAGGTCGGGATGGCGGTGGATACCTCGCATTGCGGGGACAAGACGACGCTCGACGCGCTGGCCCTCTCCAAGAAGCCCGCGCTGATCACGCACTCCAATGTGCGCGCGCTCGCCAACAACCATCCGCGCTGCAAGCCGGACGAGGTCATCCGCGCCGCGGGGAAGGCGGGGAGCGTCATGGGGATCACCGGGGTGCGGATGTTCGTGAAGGGGAGCGAACCGACCACAGTCGAGGATTTCTTCAACCACGTCGACTACGTGGCGAAGATGATCGGCGTCGAACATGTCGGGATCGGCAGCGACATCGACCTGCAGGGGTACGACGACATGCCACCTGACGAGTACAAGCGCCTGAAGGACAGCTACAAGGGGAGCTACGGCTTCCGCGACAAGATCGACATCGAGGGGATCGACCACCCCAAGCGGATGTTCGATGTCACCGAAGGGCTCATCCGTCGCAAGTACACCGACGACCAGATCCTCGGCATCCTCGGCGGCAACTTCCAGCGCGTGCTCACCGATATCTGGGCGGGGATGCCTGCCGGGAAGTAGGCGCACGGCGGTCGGGGATCGACGACGCTGCAAGCAAGATCACGGGGAGCACGAGCCGTGGCTTGTGCTCCCCGTCGTGCTTCGCTTGCGGTTGAGGCCGCGAGTTACTCGATGGCGCCGTGCCGGACGAGCAACTCCAGCACGCCGCGATTGACGAACACCTGCTGGTGAAAGCGGCGTCCCCACGACACAGGGGTCACGTCGTGGTACTCGACGAGCCGGTGGTCATCGTAGCCCGGGTGGAGCTGCTTGCGGAGCGTCGCCCGGACGTTCACGT
>JAEUJL010000646.1 GCA_016794835.1 Gemmatimonadota bacterium
GCATGTCCGGCGGGGGCGCGGCGACCGACCGGATGTCGATGACCTGGGCCGGGAGGGCCAGGGGCGCGAGGAGGGCGAGGGCGAGTCGGAACAGCACGGTCTGCGGGGCTCTCATGGTGTGCATTCTACGCCACAAGACACTGCAGGGTGCCCCCACCATAGGGCCGCCTTCTCGTGGTTCCCCATCCCGGCGACCCCCATTGCCAATTGACCCGCCTCGCACCAATATGTAACCCGATGGTTACGCAATCCTCAGCCGTGTTCGACGCGATCGCCGACCCAACCCGGCGCGCGATCATCGAACTGCTCGCCGCCCGCGAGTGGGCGGCCGGCGACCTCGCCGATCGCTTTCCGGTCAGTCGCCCCGCGATCTCCCGCCATGTGCGGGTTCTGCGCCGGGCGGGGCTCGTCCGCGAGCGGAAGGAGGCGCGGCACCGGTTCTATTCGCTGGACCGGGCGCCGCTCGCCCGCGTGGATCAGTGGCTCGCCCCGCACCGCGTGCACTGGGCGGTGCGGCTCCATGACCTCCGACGCGCGGTAGAGGATGCAGTGGACGCGACCCCCCAGGCCGATGGAGGCTGATCCCGTGGAATGGAGTCATGAGTACCAGGCCAATGTTCCGGCCGTGCCCGCGCGCGTCTTTCGCGCGCTGACCGTACCTGAGGAACTGACGCAGTGGCTCGCCGAGCATGTGGAGGTCGAGCCTCGCGCCGGCGGTCGATTCGCGATGTGGGGGCGTCACACCCCAGGGACGCCGCCTGCGCCCCGCGACGCAGACCGGCTGGTCTCCCTCGTCGCGGATGAGCGCCTCGAGTTCTCGTGGGAGTTCCTCGGCGTCCCGGGCGTCGTGACGCTGCAATGTGCACCCGAAGGCGAAGAGACCAGGCTCTCGGTGCGCCACACGCTGCGCGGCGAGCTGGCCATGCCGCGTGCACGGGAGTTCGTGGATGATTGGTGGCGGCTGGTCTTCGCCAACCTGTGCGCGTGGGTGTCGGGTGGTCGCGGATTGTGTCGCGTGGACTTTGCCGACCCGGCCCCCGAAGTCCGTCTCACGATCGACATCGCCGCGCCGCGTGAGGCGGTGTTCCGGGCCCTGCTGGACCCGGCCCTCGTGAACCAGTGGATCGCGAAGTCGGCAACGATCGAGCCGCAGGTCGGTGGGCGGTATGACCTCGGGTGGCGCTACGAGGTTGATGGGCGCGAGGTCGTCGGCGGCACCACGCGCATCCTGGAATTGCGCGAGCCGGAGTACCTCGTGCTCGATTGGCTTGATTGGCGTGGTGACGCGAGCGTCACCGGGCAGTACATCGCGTTCACCCTGGAGGCACTACCGACGGGCACTCGCGTGCATTTCCGCCACGCCGGGTTCAGCCGCCCGGGCGACATCAGCGACTACGCCTTTGGTTGGGTGTACTTCCTCGATCGCCTCGCCGCCCTCTTTCCTGCGTGAGGTGCGGGGCGAACGCAAAACCGGCGGCGGATCCGAGGATCCACCGCCGGTTTTGTTCGCTGAGGGGACTGCCGTGCGTCACTGCACGATCGAACCCGTGGATCAGAAGTTCGGGTTCGTCTCGATTTCCGACAACGGCGTCGAGAAGCAGAGGTCGCGCCCTGCCATCGTCTCCAGCGGACCGAGCGTGCCCGGGCGATTGGCCGCGGTCCAGCGGCGCAGGTCGCCAAGGCGTCGGGCCTCGAGCCACAGTTCGATGAACCGCTCGCGCTTCAGTGCCAGCCAGGCATCCTCGGCGGTGGTAGCGGTCACGGCCGGCACGTTCACCGCGGTGCTCGTGCGACGCGCGTTGATGAGGGCCATCGCGCCCGGGATGTCGTTGTTGATCAACTTCACCTCGGCCTCGATGAGCCGCATCTCCCAACCCGTTGAGAGGTTGATGTTCGACGTCTGGGAGCTGTGCTTCGTCTGGAAATACCAGCGGACACGGCCCAGGTTGCCGACGGCGGCGTCGCCCACGAGGATCGTGGCGCTGCTGTCGAAGGCAATGCGCGGGTCACGCGTCGACTTGCGCACGCCCTCGAAGTAGGTGTTCCACACCGTGTGGGCGCGATACGGCTGGTTGGCGCCCGCCCAGTAGATGCGGTTGTACTGGTCGAGGTCCGTGGTGTAATACGGCATGCGGTAGGCGAAGGTGCTCGCCACCGCGGCGGCATCGCTCGCCGCGCCAGCCGTGTTGCCACGATTCAGCCGCACCGAGGCGCGGCCCGCGGTCGCGGCGGACACGAGGGTCGCATTGTTCGCCGCCTGCGCGACGGCAATGGCTTCGGTGAAGGCCGCTTCGGCGCGCTCGTAGTAGACCGTCGATGGCGTCTTCGGACCACCGTTGATCACGCCGTCACAGAAGTTCTCGCCGAGCATGCGGTTGGCGTACCCCGTCCAGATGAGCCCCTGGGCGAGGGTGCCGTTGTTGTTCGCCGCGGTCCCCAGGATGCGCTTGATGCGGGCCACACCGTCCTCTGCCGTCCAGCGGGCGCGCTGGGACAGGTTCCAGTGGGTCGCGTCGTCATCCGGCATGATCTTGCCGGCCTGCTGCTGCGGGGTAATGCCGAACGAGCCGGTCGACCCCGCCGGGTGCAGCTCACGTGCGACTGCAGCGCCCGTGTAGGAAACCCAGTTGAGCGCCTCGGCGAGGTCACGGCCCGCGCCGTTCACCACCGCGGTGAGGGCGGCCCGGGTCTCGAGGAACTCGGACTGGATGGGCCCCGGGTTGGTGGCGTCGAGCGCGCACCCCGCCAGGCTCCCGACCAGGGCGATCGGGGCGAGGCGGCGGGAGATGTTCAGGGAAGTCGTCATGGTCATTGGCGGTTTCCTCAGAACGAAATGCGGAGGGAGGACAGGAACACGGCCGGTGCCGGGATGTGCTCCGAGATGTAGCGCACGGTCGGGTTGAAGCCGTCGTTGCCGGACATTTCGGGGTCGAAGATGTCCATGCCGTTGTTCTTCCTGAAGATGTTCTGCGCCGAGAAGACCAACGAGCTGCTCGTGGTGCCGGGGATGAAGCGGCCCATGGGGATCGTCAGCGTGATGTCGCGCACCTTGAAGAAGTCGGCGGCGAAGACAAACATGTCGCTGCGGGCGTTGGCGGCCACGCACATCAGCGACTCCTTGACGGTGAGCTGCTGGTTGGCGGCCTGCTTCTTGTAGGTCCCCTCGCAGGTCGGCCACAGCACCGAGCGCGTGATGGCCTGGAACGAGGCATCCTCGTTGATGAAGTGCCCGCCCTGGAACTCGCCGCGTGCCGAGATCGAGATGTTCTTCCAGGTCCGGACGTTCAGGCTGCCGCCGATGATCCGCGTCGGCTGCGCCGGGCCAAAGATCGCGTTGTTCTCCACGTTGTTCGCCAGGAGCTGCGCGCCCGTGGTGCCGGCGGGCACCAGGTCGTTCGGGTTCTTGATCTTCATCCCGCGAATGACCGGGGCCTGCTCGCCTTCGATCACCCACCCCTTGTTGCCGACCGAGAAGGCCTGGGCCCCACCGAGGCTCAGCACCTTGGAATCGTTGGTGGTGATGTTCAGGCCGGCCTGGATGCCCAGCATCGGGCGGTCCACGATCGTTCCGTTGATCGCGATCTCGAGGCCGGACTTCTCCATCTCGCCGACGTTATCCAGCACCGAGTTGAGGAAGCCGTTGGTCGGGATGCTGCGGACGAAGAACAGGGCGTCCGTCGTCTTCGCGCGGAAATAGGTGAAGTCCGTGTTCAGGCGACCGTCGAAGATGCTGTGGTCGAAGCCGAGCTCCATCTCCGTGGTGCGCTCGGGGCCGAGGTCGGCGTTGCCGAGGTTGAGCGGTCGGACCGCGGGCTGGCCACCCCAACCCACCGGGTTCCAGGTCTGCACGGCCGCGAAGGCGCCCGGCGCACGTCCGGCGGACCCATACGCGGCGCGCAGCTTGAGCGTGCCGAGGTTCTGGTTCCAGAACCCTTCTTCCGAGGTGACCCAGGAGCCCGAGACCTTGGGATAGGTCTGGAAGCCGAAGTCCTTACCGAACGCGCTGTTGCCGTCGATGCGCGCGCCGACCGTGAGGAAGAAGCGATCCTTGAAGCCGAAGAGCGACTGCGCAAAGGCACCGCCGGTGATCACGCGCTGGCGGTTTTCATCCGAGAGCTTGTTCGAGCCCGACGCGACGGTGGGCACCGTCGGGGACGGGAAGTTCTCGGAGAAGCCCACGACGTCCGAGACCTGCGAGTTCACGTACTGCGTCCCGGCCGACGCCGTGATCTTGAAGTCGCTGCCGAGGTTGAAGTCGTAGCTGTTCACCCAGTCCGTGGAGATGGTCTGGTTGGACCAGCGCTGGTTCTGGATGACGCCCAGCGGCACGGCCGGGAAGCCGTACGGGCGGACGTTGCGGTTCTCCAGGGCGGCGCGGTCATAGCCGATCGTGAACCGCGAGTTGAAGTTCGCGATCGGGGTCCAGGTCGCCGTGGAGCCGAGGATCATGCGGTCGATCTGGGAATTCAGCTGCTGCTCGAACACCCGCGCGATCGTGTCGGCGTTGGCATTGCCGAAGTAGTTGCGGTCACGGCGGAAGGCGTTGAGCGTCACGCCCTGCGCGTTGTTGCCGGCCGGGGTCTGCGAGATCAGCGTGTTGTTGAACGAGCTGTTCCAGCTGACGGCGATCTTCGGGATCGGCATGAAGTCGACGTTCGTCCGGACGAGGTACTTCTTCTCGCGGTCGTTCGGGAGCACGCCGTCGTTCTTGTCGGCGCCGAGGGAGACGAGGTACTTGAGGTTCTCGCCCTGCCCGCCGGAGACCTGCACGTTGCTGCCGTAGCGCGTCCCCATCGGGTTCGCGCCGAGGTTCTCGAGGAAGCCGGCCGAGTTGCGGAAGAACGGATCCATGAAGATGAACGGCGCCTCGTCGGTGCCGAACTTCTGCATCTGGTTGTAGCCGGTGTTGAACTGGGCCTGCCACTTGGCGCGACCCTGCTGCCCGCGCTTGGTGAAGATCTGGATGACGCCAGCGGCGGCGTCGGTGCCGAACAGTGTGGCGGCCGCCGCGCCCTTCACGACCTCGATGCGCTCGATGTCGTCCGGGTTGATGTCGTTGAGCGGGCTCGCGTAGACGTTGGCGCCGCGCTGCGTGGTGCCGGTGAAGATCCCGTTCCGGGGATACTCATCGGAGCGCGTCCGCACGCCGTCGATGTAGATCAGCGGCTGGTTCGTCAGCGCGACCGAGGTCGTGCCACGCAGCCGGATCGCCTGCCCGGAACCGGAGTTCCCCGTGCCACCCGCGATGCTCACCCCGGCCAGGCGGCCGTTGAGCATCTGCGAGACGGTGCTGGGAACCTCGGGGGCGTCGGCGATCTTCACCTGGCCGATCGAGTTGCCCACCTCGCGCTTGCGCGCCGACCCGGCGGTTCCCGTCACGACGACTTCGTCGAGGGAAACCGGCGCCGACGTCACCGTGAAGTCGAGGGTGACCGGGGCGGTCCCGGCGATCGTCACCGTCTTCTCGACGGGCTGGTACCCCAGTGCCCGGATGCGCACGACGATCGTGCCCTCGGGAACACCGGCGAAGGTGTAGCGTCCGTCCGAGGCCGTCATCCCGCCAAAGCGGGTGCCGACCACGAAGACCTGGGCGCCCGCGACCGGGGCACTCGTTGACGCGTTGGTGACCGTGCCACGCACGGTCGCTCCACCTTGCGCCGCAGCGCTCGGGGGAGTGGCGAGACTCGCTATCGCGAGGGCGCCAAGGGAAAGCCACTGACGGCAAAACGACATCGCAACCTCCGTTGGGATGAGGGGGTCGTGTAGGGGATGCGCCGGGAGGGATGTCGGGCGTTCCCGAACCGCCCAAAGGAGCAGCCGAAAGGCGCCCCAGTCAAGAACAAGAGGTCGGTTTTCCGCTCCTACGGGGAAGAAAAACCAGCGACCTACCGTCGGCCGCTCCGCCGGATCACGTGGATCAGCGGCCGGTTCGTGATCCCGCCGAATCGTGCGGTCGCGTCCACCGCGGTGTAGTAGCGGATTTCGCCGATCTCGCTCAGCCCGATGCTCCGGAGGGCCTCAACGCCGCCGACCATCTCGTTGTCGACACGGACAATTGGACCGGATTCGGTGGCCCGGACGCTCCGGGCGCCGGAGTTCCTGAGGAATCGTGGGCGGAGGCGCTGGACGGCGTCGAGCGCGCTGGTCAGGCCGAGGGTCGAGTCGATCTCGGCCTGGGTGATCAGGTCACTCTGCCGCGTGGACGCTGTCGCCGCGGCGGATCCGGTGCCGCCGCCGGACGCACAGGCGAAGACGAGGCCCAGCAACCCGAGCAGGGCCCCGCGGTTCATCGCGTGAGTGGGGTGAGCTTCCAGATCCCGTTGATCATGTCCGAGGCATAGAGGCCGCCGCCGGTGAAGTGCACGCCCCAAATGAATACCGGCGCGTTCTGGTCCAGCAAGCCGACCGCCTTGAGCCGCCCCATGAGCCGCAGGTCGCAGCGGCCGTCCGCGGCCCGCTGGTTGGCGGCGCAGGTGGCGAGGTCACCGCGGACATCCAGCACCTGGACCCCACCGTTGTAGTAGGCGGCGTAGAGGTAGCCATTGGCCTCGTCGACCGAGAAGTTGTGCGTGCCGGCTCCCGGGACGTTGAGGAAGGCGACCTCGCGCATCGCGGCCAGGTTCGAGAT
>JAEUJL010000656.1 GCA_016794835.1 Gemmatimonadota bacterium
TGAGCGTCCTGCGCAACCGGATGACCCAGAACCTGGAAGTGATCGATACGGACGGCCTCGGTGCCAAGACGGTGACGGGCAACCGAGTGTCCCAGAAGATCGAATGCCTGGGCAACACCCTGCCGTTCGTTGGGCGCCCGAACGCCGCGCTCGACTACGACGGTCAGTGCACGCGCTAGCCTGAGACGGGACCGCGAGCCGGGTTGAACGAGGGGCACCCGGCCCGCGGTTCCCCTCGTGCACCCCGGCGACCGGGAGGTAGCTTCTCGCACCCCCGTCCCCTCCCGACATGCTTCGATCCCGGTGGATCATCGCCCTCGCGGTGCTTCCCGCAGCCCTGGCCGCGCAGACCCCCACACAGGCCGATAGCGCCGCGCGTGCCGCCACCCGCGCCAATGGCCTCCCGCTCATCAACACGCGGACGCTCAAGTTCACGACCGATGAGGGGACCTGGATCTCCCTCGACGTCTCGCCCAACGGACGAACGATCGTCTTTGAGTTGCTGGGCGACCTCTACACGATGCCGATCACCGGCGGGGCGGCGACGCGCATCACCAGCGGCCCGGGCTACGACACCCAGCCCCGCTACTCCCCGGATGGGAACAGGCTCGTTTTCCTCAGCGACCGCAACGGCTCCGAGAACATCTGGATCGCCAACGCCGACGGCACGCAGCCACGCGCCCTCACGCGCACCGAGCGCATCAACTTTGTCTCGCCGACATGGACGCCGGATGGCCAGTACGTCATGGCCACACGCGCCGGGCAGCTCTGGCTCTTCCACCTGAACGGCGGCAGTGGTGTCCAGGTCACCGGCGTCCGCCCGACAGGCGCCGCGGCACCGGCGGGCCCTCCAGGGGGAGGAGCCGGCCCCACCCTCCTCGGCGCCGCCTTCTCCAATGACCCGCGGTATGTGTGGGTCAACGCCGTCGGCAACCTGGGCGGCGACTTCCAGGGTGGCGTGAGTCCCGCGCCGCACGACGACGATATCGAACACGCGCCCCGCAGCTCGGCGCGGCGCATCGGCACCTACCAGGTCGCGCTCTATGATCGCGAGCTGGGTCGCGCGGCGGTGCGCACCTCGGAGGGTGAGGGCGCCTTCCGTCCCATTCCCTCCCCCGACGGCAAGTGGCTCGTGTACGCCACGCGCAGCGATGCTCGCGAGGGGCTCAAGTTGCTCGACCTTGAGACCGGTCGCGATCGCTGGCTGCGCATGGATGTGCAGCGCGACGCCTCGCAGGGCGGCGCGGATCGCGACGTCTACCCGAACTCCGCCTTCACGCCGGACTCCCGCGCCGTCATCACGGCCTACAACGGAAAGATCTGGCGCATCGAGGTGCCGTCCGGCGCGGCCACGATGATCCCCTTCTCCGCCGAGGTGGAGCAGCAGCTGGGCCCCCTGGCGAAGTTCGACTATCCCATCAACGACACGACCCTGGTCGTGAGCCAGATCCGCGGCGCGCAGCCCTCGCCGGACGGCCGTCGCGTCGTCTTCACGGCGCTGGACCGACTCTGGATCGCCGACCTGCCCGCGGCGCGCGGTGGCCCCGGTCGGGCGCCCAACGCGCCGGCGAATCATCCGGTGATCACCAACGCACGTCGCCTGACGACGGCAAACCTCGTGGAACACGCACCGGTCTGGTCACCGGACGGGCAGTTCGTGGCCTACGTGACGTGGGACGACTCGATCGGCGGTCACGTCCATCGCATTCGGGTGGATGGTGCCGGACCACCGCAGCAGCTCACGACGCGGGCGGCGTTCTATGACAAGGTGAGCTACTCCCCCAACGGGCAGCGCCTCGTTGGAGTGCGCGGATCGCTGAACCACCGGTTGCGCACGCTCGAGGACTTCGGCTCGCATGGTGCGACGGCCGAGCTGGAGATCATCTGGTTGCCGGCCGCTGGGGGAGAGGCGCAGCGCATCGCGTGGCTTGGCAGTGGGGCGACCCAACAAGGGCGCAACGTGCCGCACTTCGGCCCGGACTCGACGCGGATCTACGTCTGGCAGGGAACCGAGGGGCTCATCTCCATGCGCTTCGATGGCACCGACCGACGCACCGTGGTCCGCGTGAGCAGCCTGCCCGCACCTGGCGGCCCGGGTGCCTCGGGGTCGCCGGACGAGGTGCTGATCGCCCCCACCGGCGGTCGCGCGCTGGTCCGCTCCGATCGCAACGTCTTCCTCATCACGGTGCCCCCGGTGGGGGGAACCCCACCGACCGTCTCGATCGGCAGCGGGTCTGTTGTGCCAACCACGCGCCTTACGCGCGTGGGTGGCGACTTCATTGGATGGAGTGGCGACGGACGCACCGCCTTCTACTCGATCGGCAAGAGCTTCTTCCGCTGGGACATCGTGCTCGCGGACTCGCTGGTGCGCGACTCCGTGGCCCGCGCCGAGGTGGCCGCCGCAGGGGGCGGTGCGGGTGCGGGAGGCGCGCCCCGTCCCGACAGTGCGCGCGCGGATTCCACGCGGCGTGGCCCGGCCTATGAACCCTCGCGCACCGACATCGCCATCACGGTGCGCAAGGATCGCCCAAGCGGGGTCGTCGCGCTGCGCGGCGCGCGCATCATCACCATGAAGGGCGACGAGGTCATCGCATCCGGTGACATCGTGGTCCGCGACAACCGGATCGTGGCGATCGGGCGCCGGGGGTCGGTCACGATTCCGCGTGGCGCGCGCGTGATCGATGTCTCCGGCAAGACGATCATGCCGGGGCTCGTCGACATCCATGCCCACACGTGGGTCGCCTGGGGGGTGCACCGGCCGCAGGTGTCGCAGTTCCTCGCACAGCTGGCCTATGGCGTGACGACGCAGCGCGATCCGCAGACCTCGTCCGAGGACATCGTCACCTACAGCGACATGATGGAGACCGGTGCCCTGATCGGACCGCGGCTCTACTCCACCGGCCCCGGCGTCTTCAGCGTCGACAACATTCGCTCGCTGGACGAGGCGCGCGATGTGCTGCGCCGCTACGCCGACCACTTCAACACGCAGACGATCAAGCAATACATGGCCGGCGACCGCAAGGTGCGGCAGTGGGTGATCACCGCGGCGCGCGAGCTGGGGCTGACGACGACGACCGAGGGCGGGTCGGACTTCGTCATGAACCTCACCCTCATGCAGGATGGCTACCCGGGACTCGAGCACTCGCTGCCGATCAGCCCGCTCTTCAAGGATGTGCAGCAGTTGCACGCGTTCAGCGGGTTGACCTACACCCCCACCTTCATCGTCGCCTATGGGGGCCCGGCCGGCTTCTCCAAGTACCTCACGACGTGGGACCTCAACAACGACCGCAAGCTCCATCGGTTCACGCCGGCCGAGGAGATCGACAAGTGGAAGACCGTCACCTGGCAGCGCGATGACCAGTACGTGCACTACCTGCACGCCCAGCAGCTGACCAAACTGCTTGCAGCAGGCGGCAAGCTGGGCCTGGGGTCACACGGCGAGCTGCAGGGGCTCGGCACGCACTGGGAGCTCTGGATGATGGCCGCCGGCGGGATGAAGGCGCATGACGCGCTGCGCCTCGCGACGCTCGGGGGCGCGGACGCGATCGGGTTGTCGAAGGACCTGGGGTCGCTGGAGGTCGGGAAGCTGGCCGACCTCCTGGTCCTGGATCGCAACCCGCTGCTGGACCTCACCCACACCACGGCGCTGCGCTACGTGATGAAGAACGGGCGGGTGTACGACGCCAACACGCTGGACGAGGTGTGGCCGACGACGCGGCCGCTGGGGACGCAGTGGTGGTGGAACCTCGAGCCACCCCCACCGGGTCGCTAGGGCAGGTGCCTACGGCTTGCGGGTGTACTCCAGGTGCACGCCACCCATCGACGTGCGCAGGCGTTGCACCCGCCCCTGGGCATCCCGCGTGGCGGCCAGCACGATGGGCAACTCCCGGGTGAAGAGGGAGTCCCGGGCGCTGGCGAGCAGGTTGGCGCGCAGCACGTTGCCGGCCTCGCTCATGACCAGCTGCAGGCCACCCGGTCGCGGCCGGATGGCGAGCTCGCGCTGGTCCGCGGTGACCCAGGTCCCGGCAAACGACCCATGGGTGGCCGGGACAAAATCGTGCGGACCATGGAGGTGCGGGGAAGGAGTCAGATGATGCCAGCGGGGGCGAAAGCTAGGCGCGACCCGGCATCCCGCCGGCCACCACGCCAGCCACCGCGTCCGTGAACGCCGCGGCGCGGAGCTGGGCCTTTCCCGGTGAGCGCGGCCCGGCGGCGCCGGGGTTGGCGCGGGTCTCGAGGACCACCAATCGGGGCCCATTCGTTTCCTGCTGTGCCACAAGTGATTGGCGCCACTGGTCTTGCGTACGGCAGGTGATCACCTGTTTCCATCCGCAGCCCGAGGCGACCGTCGCCAGGTCCACCCCCGCCGCGACGCCGGGAGTCGGCTGGCCGCCCGTGACTTCGTAGACCCCGTTCGCCACCACCACCATCAGCAGGTTGGGCGGTCGTTCGCCGGCGATCGTCACGAGGGACCCCAGGTTCATCAGCAGGGAACCGTCCCCGTTCACCACCACCACCCGCAGGTCCGGTCGCGCCAGGGCGAGCCCCAGGCCTAACGAGGAGGCCTGCCCCATGCTCGACGGCACCAGGACAAAGTCCAGCGGGTGGAGCGGCCCCAGCGCCATCCACTCCCGCGCCGCGCCCATGGTGGTCACCACGATCGTGCGGTCGTCGCGCGTCTCTCGCAGCGTGCGCAGGGCGGCCGTCAGCTCAACACCGCTCATGCCTTCCCCTCCGCCACGAGCAGCGCGGCCGCACGTCCCGCCGACCGATGGTCGCGCAGGAACTCGCCGCCCGCCGCCAACGCGTCGTCATCGCGCACCAGGCGCCACGGCACCGCCCACGCCGTCAGCACCGGCTCGGTGAACACCAGGCAGGTGTCGCCGGGCAACGTCGACTGGTTGAGGTAGCTCCGGTACCCGATGATCGCCGGGATCGGGAGCTGCCAGTCGTGCACCACATTGCGCAGCGCGTCGCCGCTCTCGAACAACCCGGTGCACTGGATCAGCACCAGGGGCCG
>JAEUJL010000663.1 GCA_016794835.1 Gemmatimonadota bacterium
GGCCCGATCTTCTACACCATGGTGGGCGCGGTGGCGTTTGTGCTGCTGATCGCCTGCTCCAACGTGGCGAACCTCCTGCTGGCCCGGGGCTCCTCGCGACAGCGTGAGCTCGCCGTGCGCCTCTCCATGGGGGCCGGTCGCCGACGACTCATCACGCAGCTGCTGACGGAAAGTGTGATGCTTTCCGTACTTGGTGGCGTCGCCGGGATGCTCCTGGGGACGTGGGGCGTCGACGCCTTCATTCGTTGGGGCCTCCCCACCGAGGTGCCGTATTTCATGCACTTCGAGGTGGACCGGACGGTCATGCTGATCGCCACCGCCATCACGGTCGCGTCCGGGATCATCTTCGGGATCGTGCCGGCGCTGACCCTGACCCGTCCTGACCTCGCCGTCGCGCTGCGCGAGGCGGGCGGCCGGGGCGGCAGCGCCAACGCCGCCCTCGGCCGCTGGCGCTCCGGATTGGTGGTCGCACAGCTCGCCCTGTCGCTGGTGTTGCTCGCCGGCGCGGCGCTCATGGTCCAGAGCTTCCTGCGGTCGCAGCGAGCCCAACTCGGCTTTGCCACCGCCAACGTGCTCACCGGCTCGGTGGCCCTCGTGGGCGAGCGGTACCCCAACGACAGCGCCCGCACCGCGGCCCGCGGGGAGCTGCAGCGCGCCCTCGCCTCCGTCCCGGGCGTACGCAGCGTCGCGCTCGCGGCCTGGTTGCCCATCGGCGAATGTTGCATGGCCGACGCCTACACCCTCCCGGGGCGCCAGGAGCTCCCCGGCGATCGTCCAACCGCGACGTGGAACGCCGTCTCCCCCGGCTTCTTTGCATCGGTGCAGACGCCGCTGTTGCGCGGGCGCGAGTTTACCAGCGCCGACCGCGGAGACGCGGCCAAGGTGGTCGTGATCTCCCAGGCCCTCGCCCAGCGCGAGTGGCCGGGACGCGATCCGGTGGGCCAGGGGATCCTCGTCGGCACGGACACCGTCCCCAGGACCATTGTCGGTGTCGTTGCCAATCTCGTGGTGCGCAAGCTGACGGAACGCACACGGCTGGAGCAGGTCTACGTCCCGTTGGACCAGGGCTCGACGGCGAACGCGGCCTTCATGATCCGGTTCGACGCGGCGCCAGAAGCCGCCGTCCCTGCTGTTCGCAGCGCCGTCGGGGAGATCGATCGAGACCTGCCCATCAGTCGACTGTTCACCATGGAGCGGGTCATTCGCGACCGGATGTTCGAGGGACGCGTCTACGGTGCGATGTTCGCGGTCTTCGGGATCGTCGCGCTCCTGCTCGCCTCCATCGGCCTGTACGGGGTGATGTCGTATGGCGTCGCCCAGCGTACCCAGGAGTTGGGCGTGCGGATGGCGCTGGGTGCGCATGTCCGCGATGTGCTCGGCCTGGTGCTCGCGCAGGGCGCGCGCCTCATCCTCCTTGGCGTCCTCATCGGCGTCCCCGCTGCCGTCGGGCTCGCACAGCTGCTGCGCGGCACGCTGTACGGGATCCGCGCTACCGACCCGCTCACCTTCATCGCGGTTCCCTTCCTCCTCGGGCTCGTCGGACTCGTCGCCACACTGGTACCCGCGCGACGTGCCACCCGCGTCGACCCGGTGGAGGCGTTGCGGGCCGAGTGATCGCGGGGCGCCAGGGCTGAGAGCGGCGGCGGATTGCTCGAGCGATCCGCCGCCACTACTCTCGAAGGCTCGGCGAGGATCTCACGACCGTCTGCCGTTTTACCGTCTACCGCTCTTCCCGTGGCCTTCTTCAAGTCCAGCAAGCCCGCCCTTCCCGTGGAGGAAGCGCCACTCGCCGGCCCGCTCGTGTCATTGCGCGGCGTCGAGAAGTACTACGACACGGCCGCTGGTCGATCGTACGTGCTGCGTCGGATCTCGTTCGACATCCAGCCGGGTGAGTTCATCACGATCATGGGACCTTCGGGGGCCGGCAAGTCGACCCTCCTCGCGATCCTCGGGATGTTCGACGGGCAGTGGGCCGGGGAGTTTCATTTCCGCCAGCATGCCATCCATGCGCTCGGCAACAAGGAGCGACTGGCGATCAACCGCCGCTATGTCGGCTTTGTCTTCCAGCAGTATCACCTGCTGGACGACCTGACCGTCGCGGAGAACCTCGACGTCCCGTTGTCCTACCGGGATGTCCCGCGCGATGAGCGCGCGGCGATCGTGGGGGATGCGCTCGACCGGTTCCAGATCGTGGGCAAGAAGGACCTGTATCCACGCCAGCTCAGCGGCGGGCAGCAGCAGCTGGTGGGCGTGGCCCGCGCGGTCATCGCCAAGCCCTCCCTCCTCCTCGCGGACGAGCCCACCGGGAACCTGCACTCGTCGCAGGCGCGTGAGATCATGGAGCTGTTCCAGCAGCTCAACCGTGCCGGTGCAACGATTGTCCAGGTGACGCACTCCGAGGAGAATGCGCGATTCGGCTCCCGGATCATCACCGTCCGGGACGGCTGGATCGTGGAAGACCGCCCGGCGAACTGACTCCAACGATCCCAAGCGGCACGCGGCGGAGACCCCGGAAGATCTCGGGCTGGCCGCCCGGCGCGCGGGCGAGCAGCTGGCTCGACAACCCCCCGTCGAGCATCATCGCCCGGTCGGCCCCCACGGCCCCCATGAGGGCCGCCGCCTCTCCCACGGTCAGGCCGAGCGGCGTCGGACCCAGCTCGCGCCCCAACACGACCACGCGAGTGAGCGCCAGCAGGACCTTGCCGTCCGACTGCACGCCGACGACGAGCCGGGTATCGCGGTGCGCCGTGTCCACCCCAGGCGCCAGTCCGCGCACCGCATCCGGGACCTGTCCCCCGCGATCCAGGAGCATCGGGTACGACTGCAAGGCCTCGCGCACCTGTCCGCGCCATCGCTCGATCTCACCCGGGGCCAGCAGGTGGACACCCCCGACGGAATCCACGACGAGCGCCATCGCCAGACTCCCCGCGCCCGGCGACTGAATCTCACGCCCGCGGTGGACCACCCAACCCCAGGGCCGATCGTCGACAAACTGGCCACCGTTCACCGCGAGCACCGCGTCGTCCGGAGCAACCTCGACATGCCAGGGGAGCAGGCCCTCGGCGCCCACATTGGTGTGGAGGGAAAGCCGAACCCGCGTCGGGTCGACGCGCACGAAGTGCACACGGACGTGACGGGCACGACCCGCCGTCCGCAGGTCGAGGCGCCCCCGCTCCACCCCGGCCCCCGCGTCCTCCCACGCGAGAGCCTGGCCCACAACGGGGGCCACCCCCACCCAACGCCCGGGCGCTGTCGCCCCCTGCCAGAGCGGCTGCCAACCTCCCGCGACCCGCACCTCGAACGCCTCCTGCGCGGGGACGGTCGCTGCGCACAGCAAGCCGACCCCGAGCGCGAGGGTTCGCCTAGCGCCAGAGCGCAACGTCGCCCCAGCTGAGGTAGTCCATCGCCCGCATCGAGAAGTACTCGGCATACGGCATCAGCACGTCCCGATGCGCCTTGAGCAGTTCCACCTCGGCCGCGTCCAGGACTGGAGCCCCCGCCGTCCCGCCACTCACCACCCAGATCCCCACCCGTTCGCGCAACAGGGCGTACTGCTTCCACGACATCCCCGCGGGGAGCACCGGGTCCGGCTTGGGAACCTCGAATGAATCCCCGTTCGGCGTGCCGTCGGACATGAAGCCCGGCTGCCTGAACGGACGCGTCCCGCACTTCAGGGTGGCAGGCATCCGGTGCTGGAAGACGATTTCCCGCACGTAATCCACCGAGTCCCCCAGGAGGTCGACCTTTGCCAGGTCGCGCTCGCCCGGCTTCTTGCTGAGCTCAACGCTCCAACGTGCCTGCATCGAGTCCAGCCGCGCCTCCGCGGCCGCGAGCTGCGGCGTGTTCGAGCGAGCACGGGTGGACTCGCGCATCGCCTTCACCTTGCAGGCGTCGTACGCCGTGATCGCCTTCCGGTAGTCGAGCAGCCCCCGACGCCGCTGGGCATCGGCCTGCAGCACGGGCAGGAAGAGGGCGTACGTCTCCTCGGTCAGGACGAGGGGAGTGTCCACCCGCTTGGGCGGCGAAGCCACCGGGGCGACCGGGGTCTGTGCCCCCGCAGCCGCCGCAGGGGCGACCGGGGAGGCCGCGCCACCCCCGCTGGACCCTGTTGCGCCCGCTGTGGAGTCGGCTCGGGTGGCACGGGCGCTGTCCGGGGTGGTCTTCTTTGGATCCAGGGCCTTGGCAGCCTCCGCCGCCTTGTCCTTGGCCTTCTTGACCAGCCGGCCCAACCCCTGGGCATCGGCGTGCGTTACTGGAATTGCCGCGATGGCCAGGACGGCCCACGGGAAGAATCGGCGCATTGGAATGGTCGTCCGTTTGGAAGGATGCCTGCCAGTAACGGGGGGACACCCCGGAGATTCTCACCGAGTCGCAACCCGTTGTCCGGCATCATCTTCCCTTGCCCGAGCACGCCCCCGGTCCCACTATAGAGGCTGGGACGAAATCACCTGCCCGCACGGGCGGAGGTTTGGAATGAGATCAGTGATGGCGCTTGCCGCGGCCGCGGGATCGCTGGCGGTGCTTTCCCCCGTTTGGCGGACGGCGCCCGACCTCGACGCGGCCCGGGTGCCACGCGGCGCCTACGTCCTCTCCGATGTGCTGTCGACGCCGGCGGCGCCAGGCAGCGGACACACCGCCGTGACCCTGGCTCCTGCGGCCCTCACGGACGTCGTCCAGAAGTCGTGTGCCGCGAGCTGCCACAGTGAGCGCCGCAAGGCGGGCGACCTCTCGCTGGCCACTTTCGATGTCGCCAAGGCCACGGCCGCCCCGGAAGTCGCCGAGAAGATCATCCTCAAGCTGCGCGCCGGGATGATGCCACCACCAGGCTCCCGCAAGCCGGCCGGTGATACGCTCACCCAGGTCGCGGACGCGCTCGAGCGTGCCATGGACCTGCGATTCGCCGCCCAGCCGGATCCAGGCACCAAGACCTTCCAGCGACTGAACATTGCCGAGTACGAGCGCTCCATTCGCGACCTGCTCACCCTCGAGGTGAAGGCCGACAAGTGGCTGCCGCTCGACACGAAGAGCGCCAACTTCGACAACATCGCCGACGTGCAGATGCCCTCGGCGACGACGCTCGACGCCTACCTCGACGCAGCAAGTGAGATCGCCCGCCTGGCCGTTGGCGACCCGAAGGCGAGCGTCACCACCACGACCTACAAGCTCCCGCGCCTGGCCTCACAGTGGGTGCGCGCCGACGGGGCACCGATGGGAACGCGCGGCGGGATGTCCGCGGTGCACACCTTCCCCGCCGATGGCGAGTACGTCTTCGAGGTCACGCTGCACGCAATCCCCACGGGCCAGCTCTACGGCTCGGACGCGCCGTTCGACGAGAAGGTGGAGATCTCGGTCGATGGCGAGCGCGTGGCCCTGCTCGACATCGATCGCTGGATGTCGCAGGCCGATCCTGATGGCATGGACATCAAGACCCCGGCGATCCCCGTGCGCGCCGGCGCCCATCGCATCGCGGCCGCCTTCACGCAGACATTCGACGGCCCGGTCAACGACAACATCAAGCAGATCGGCCACTCGATCGCCGACACGCAGATCGGCTCCGAGCAGGGGATCACGAACATCGCGCACCTGAGCTCGATGGCGGTGCGCGGCCCGTACAACCCCACCGGCGTCTCCGAGACGGAAAGCCGCCGCCGGATCTTCACC
>JAEUJL010000665.1 GCA_016794835.1 Gemmatimonadota bacterium
GCGCCTCGGCCTCTTCCTCTCCGTCTGCGATGCGGTGCAGTCGGCGCACCAGCGCCTGGTGATCCACCGGGACCTCAAGCCGTCGAACATCCTCGTCACGGCTGACGGGCAGGTCAAGCTCCTCGACTTTGGCATTGCGAAGTTGGTCGAGGCGGACGACCCGGGCACCACGCACACCGGGCTGCGGGCCTTCACCCCCGAGTATGCCGCCCCGGAACAGTGGCGGGGCGATCCGGTGACCACGGCGACCGACACGTGGGCGCTTGGGGTGATCCTGCACGAGCTGCTCACCGGCACGCGCCCATTTGTCTTCCGGGGGCGCCCCGAGGCGGAGTGGTCCTCCCTCGTCTGGCGGGAACCCGTGCGCCCCCTGACGAGCCGCGTGGACGAGGCCCCCGCTGCGCGGCGCGGGACCACTGTGGTCCGGCTCCGCGCGCACCTCCGCGAGGACCTCGACACGATCGTCCACACCGCGCTGCAGGTCGAGGCCGACCGGCGGTATCGCACCGTGGACCAGCTCGCGGCCGACATCCGGCGTCACCGGGAGGGGCTGCCGATCATGGCGCGGCCCGACACCTGGCGCTACCGCACACGGAAGTTTGTCAATCGCCACCGCCCGGCCGTCGCCGCGGCCGCGGTCGCCGTCCTCGGACTCCTTGGGGGTAGTGCGGGGATCGCGTGGCAGGCACGGGCCGCGGCGCGGCAGGCGGAACACGCCCTGGCCGCGCGCCGCTTTCTCGCCGAGATGTTCGCCGAGTCCGATCCCTACCACGCGCGTGGGGATTCGCTGACGGCCGGCGACATGCTGGACCGCGCCGCCGTGCGCATCGAGACCACCTTCGCCCGGCAACCCGAGGTGCGCTTTGACCTGCTCACCGCGTTAGGCGAGATCTACCGGAACCTCGGCCGGCACGGCACCGCGGATTCCCTGTTGCGCCGGGCGCTGCCGTTGGCCGAGTCGCTGTCGGACGGTCGCCAGGAGGCGCGCGGCCGGGTGCGCTACCTGCTGGCGACGGTGTTGCAGGCGTCGGGGCGCGTGGTGCAGGCGGACACCTTCGCGCGGGAAGCGTCGGCGATCTGGCGGCGCGCCGGGGTCGGGGACTCGGTCCTCGCGGTCGCGGTGGGGGGAGAAGCGGTGGTCGCGCGCTTGTTGTACCGGTTCGACGAGGCCGATTCGCTCTTTCGGCTCGCGCTCACCCTGGCCACGCGCGGGCACGCGTCGCAGGAAGTGTTGGGTGGGCTCTGGAACGACCTTGGGCTGATGCGCACCGACCTCGGCCAGTATCGCACGGCGTTGGAGGCGTTGCGCGAGGCGTATCGCCTGAGTGGCGACATCCCGAGGGACGACCCCGGGCGCGTCACCACCCTCGCCAACATGGGGATCGCGCTCGACGGGATCGGGCGCAAGGACACCGCGCTGGTGATCGCCGAGGAGGTGCTGCGTCACATGCAGCGCGCCTACCCTAACGGCCATCTGCGTGTGGCGTCGGCGATCAACACGGTCGCATACATCCGGATGGACCAGGGGGCGTTTGCGGAGGCCGACTCCCTGTTCCGCGCGGGGGCGAGCCTGCTCGTGCGACTCAATGGTCCGGGGACGCTCCAGGAGCTGATCATGCGCAACAACGCCGCGCGTGCCACCCTGCTGGCCGGGCGCACGCGTGAGGCCGAGCCGCGCTTTCGCGCGGCCTGGCAGGACGCCCTCGCGTCGTTGGGGCCCGCGCATGGGTATGTCTCGCAGCCGGTCCACTGGCTGGGGAGGTTGTACCTCGCGGAGGGTCGCCTGCGCGAGGCAGCCCGTTACCTGGACAGTGCGGCGGTGCTCGCGGGCCGCACCCTGCCGCCGGACCATGAACGGTTCACCGACCTGGCCGCCGCGCAGGGCCTGCTGCGGCTTGCGCAGGGCGACACGGTCGCCGCCGACTCGCTGCTGCGCTGGTCCACCGCGCGGCGCGACAGCGCCCAGGGCCACGGCGGCGAGGAGGTCATGGAGTCGACCTTTCGGCGTGCCACCATCGCCGCGGCCCGCGGCCAGTGGGCGCTCGCCGATTCGCTGCACGGGATCGTTGGGGAGTCGTTGCGCCGCTTTCCCTGGGCGCAATGGCGTGTCGCGCGCGTGCAGCCGACATGGGATTCACTTCAGGGGCGGCGCCGCTGAGGGGTCCGATAGCTCCACGGTACGCCATTCCATTGGCGCGGTAGCGTGAACAGCCGATGTGGGATTCACTTCAGGGACGGCGCCGCTGGGCCGTCCGGTGACAGCTCCATGGCGAGCCATCGCGTGGGCGCCGTGGCGCGTGCAGCCGACGTGGGTTCAATCCAGGGGCGGCGCTGTTGAGCCGTCCGGCGCCAGCTCCACAGCGAGCCACCGCTTGGGCGCAGTGGCGTGTGCAGCCGATATGGGTTTCACTCCAGGGGCGGCGCAGCTGGGCCGTCCGGTGACAGCTCCACAGCAAGTCACCCCGTGGGGCAGTGGCGCGTGCAGCCCACGTGGGATTCACTCCGGCGGCGGCGACGCTGAGCCGTCCGGCGCCAGCTCAACGGCGAGCCATCCTTTCGCCTTGAGCCAGTCGCGGCGGACGGTGCGCAGGGAGATGCCGAGTGCCGTCGCCGTGTCGTCCTCGGTCATCCCGCCAAAGAACCGGCACTCCACCACCTGGGCCAGGCGTGGAGCGATGGCGGCCAGTCGTTCGAGGGCTTCGTCGAGCTCGAGGAGGCGACCGGTGTCGTCGGTGGTTGCCTGGAGCGCGTCGTGGAGTTCGACGGGTACGACCCCTCCGCCACGCTTCTCGGCCCGGTGGGCGCGGGCATAGTCCACGAGCACCCGTCGCATCGCGACCGAGGCGGTGACGAGGAACCGGGTCCGATTCTCCTCCGGGACGTTCTGCGCGTTGACGAGCCGGAGGTAGGCCTCGTGCACGAGGGCCGTGGTCGTCAGCGTGTGTCCCACCGCTTCGCCACGCAGGTGTCGTCGCGCGATGCGGCGGAGTTCGTCGTACACCACCGGGACCAGGGC
>JAEUJL010000319.1 GCA_016794835.1 Gemmatimonadota bacterium
GCACGGCGCGCTCGAGGGCGGCCGCGATCCCGGCCATGTCGCTGCGCAGGTACAGGTGCATCCCCAGGGGGGTCCATCCGGTCCGCTTGAGCAGCGCGCGCCACGAGCGGGGGGAACGTGCGGCGGAACGGCTGAAGTCACCGACCGCATCATCGGCCGCGGTGAAGATCTCGAAGTACGCCACGCCCACACAGGCGGTGGTGAGCCAGCGGAGTCCGGTCGAGAGCTCGGCGGGTGGCACATAGTTCATCACGCCACAACACAGGACCAGGTCGAAGTCGTCGGGGAGGCGAAGGTCGGCGAGATCCCCGAACCCCCCGCGACGGATGTTGCGCGCCTTGCCGAACCGCTCGACGGCATACGCACTGGGATCGACCCCGTAGTACTTCGCGCGCGGCCGCAGCGCCTTGAGCGCCTGTCCCCAGTTCCCCTCGCCGGCGCCGACGTCCAGCACCTTGGTCACCGGCCGCTCGAGGATGTACTCGGTGGCAGCGACGACAAAGCCCAGCTGGCGGCGGATGTCGAGGGGCGACTTGACGCGATGTTTGGGGTGGCGGTACCACTTGTCGAAGTACGCCTGGTCGTAGTGCGCGGCGGGTCGAATGGACAACGGGGGCACGTGAGGTGGAGGGTGACGCGCGACGCGGGGTGCCTACTGCGGCAGCACCACCACGAACTCGGTGCGCGCGCGCTTCTCGCCCGTGAGCTGCTGCGAGAGCCGCACACCTAACCGCATGGTGGATCTCATGCCGAGCGGGGCGATGTCAGCGGTGAGCTCCCCGCCGACGGAACGATAGTCGACGACGCGCGCGCCGGTGCGATCGGCGCCACGGGCGACATCGACGAAGCCGGCCCCCTGGATGCGGCGCACGAAGGCCAGCGGACCGATGGCGAGGTCGGGATACAGCAACGGCAGGTGATAGGACGCCCCCGCGCGCGTGAGGCGGTCGTGGTACCGACGGCTGAACCCGCGGGGGAAGACCAGCTCACTGGAGAAGCGGTACTCGTCGGGGCGCTGTTCCTCGTGGCCCGCGTCGAGGACCAAGGCATCGTTGCGGAACGGCCCCGGGGCGATCGCCGTGCCGCGTGCGGCCAGCAGGTGGCTGTTGTAGTCACCCTGCAGTGGCGTGTGGCGATACACCACCGAGGCCGACGCCCCGGTTTGCAGGAGGTCGCGAAACGCCGCCGCGCGCACATGGCTCGCGGTGACGCTGTAGACGACCGGGGTGAACAACCCGTTGTTGTTGTCAAAGCGGAACCGCACCGGCTGGTCGGTCACGCGGGTGCGGGCCACCCCGGCCGCCAGGGTGAGGGACTGGCGACGCTGGCCCATGACGCGCGTGAGCGGGAGCCGCGCGAGGAGCTGCACCGATTGCTCATTCCAGCTGTAGGGCACCACGGCGCCTGACGTGTCGGTGTACGACGACCCGCGCGAACCCCAGCGCACCCCGGCATCGACGATCACCGGGAGCCCGGCATAGCTGGCCCCGACATCCATCGAGAGCTTCTGCTCGTTGGTGTTCCAGAGGACGCCGGCATTGAGCCCAAAGGTGTTCAGCAGGTTGCGGCTCTCCAGCGAGAGGCCCTGGTTCACGCCGTCGCTCCCCGGGGCGACCATGAGGCTGTGGAAATCGAACAGGGTCCGCAGTCCGCCGTAGGGCCGTGGGCTCCACGCGTCGTGGGTGGCCGTCGGAAGCGACGCCCCAAGCCGGGCTTCCTGGGCGACGGTTGAATCAGCCAACCGCACCGCCGCGGGGCGCCCCGTGCCCAGCTCCTCACCCGCGCCCGGATCCAGCGGCGCCTCCACAATCTCCCAGCCGTTCGGCCCGTAGTCCGCGTAGACCATCGTGCGACCATCGGCCGCTGGCGATGGGTGCTTCGCCCCGAAGCGGCGCGAGGTCACCCGGGTGATCCGTCCACTCGTCGTGTCCACCGCCCAGATGTTGTCCAACCCGTCGCGGGGCGAATCAAACAGCACGTAGCCACCGCTCGCCATGGGGCGCGAGATCGCATCATGGGTGAAGTCCACCAGGGTGCGCACCTGCCCGGACAGGACGTCCACGCGCAGCAGCGCATTCCCGCGCGCCGTATCCACGGCCACCACGAACACCCCTCGCCCGTCCGGGCTCCACGATGGGGTCACGAGGTGACCGGCATTCACGTCCAATGAAGGGCGCACCACCCCGCTCTCCGCATCCAGGAACGCGAGGCGCGTGCGACGCGTGGCGTCGAACTCCACGGCGACGACCTGCGCGCCATCCGGTGACAGGGCGGGTCCATAGAAGCGCGACCGATCCGACAGTCGCACGACCCGTCGCGTGTCCAGGTTGAGACGCTTCACCACGAGATAGTTGCGCTCACCGTATCGCGGGTCGACCTCGTACTCACTCCAGACGACCTCGTTGCCCCGCACATGGAACTGCAGGTCCCCGATGAGCCCGACGCGATCCACCAGCACCTCGCGCCGTCCGTCCACGAGG
>JAEUJL010000257.1 GCA_016794835.1 Gemmatimonadota bacterium
GGGCACGGTGTTTCGCGCGCAGGATGAGATGCTCGATCGTGAGGTGGCGCTGAAGGTCATGCGCCCGGAGGTCTCGCGGCAGCCGGGGCTGCATGAACGGTTCCGGCAGGAGGCCGTTGCCCTGGCCCGCCTGAACCACCCACGGATCGCGGCCGTGTACGGATTGGAGCGTCACGCCGACGACCTCGTGATGGTCCTCGAGTTCGTGCGGGGCGAGACGCTCGAGGCGATCGTGCACCGGTCCGGGCGCCTGGATTGGCGTCGCGCATTCGAGCTGGGGGCCGAGGCTTTGGAAGGGCTCGAGCATGCCCACCTCAAGGGGGTGGTCCATCGCGACATCAAGCCGGCGAACATCATGCTGGCGCGCGACGGGCACGTGAAGGTGATGGACTTCGGCATTGCCCGCCTCATGGGGAGCAGTCGCCAGACCCGGATGGGCGCCGCGGTCGGGACGCCGATGTACATGAGCCCCGAGCAGCTGCGCGGGGAGGACGTGGACGGGCGCTCCGACCTGTACTCGCTCGCGTGTGTGTTGTACGAGTTGATCACCGGCCGCCTGGCCTTTGAGGCGGACAGCGACTACGAGCTGATGATGAAGCAGCTCAACACCCCGGCGCCCCCGGTCCGCGCGACGATCACCGATGCACCGGCCGTGGTGGACGAGGTGTTGGGACGCGCGATGGCCAAGGCGCGCGACGACCGGTATCCGCACGCGCGCGCGATGGCCGACGCCCTGCGTGAGGCTCGCGGCGCGGGGCCGGTGCGCGCGCCGGGGCCGGCGCCGCACACGCGCCTGGCCGACGTCCCGCTCGCACCGGCAGACCGCGAGGTGCCGGTGGCCACCCTCTCGCACACCGCCGACGCGCCCGCCCGCGAGGTGGTCCCGGCCACACGACTGGCCGCACCGGCGGTTGCAGCCACACGCATCGCGGCGGATGTGGCACCCGCCCCAGTCCCCCCACGGCCCTCGCCGCTGGGTGACTGGCGGCTCTGGGCCGCGGTGGCCGTGGTCGCGTTAGGCACCACGGCGCTGCTCCGGGGACGGTCGGACGAACCCACCACGCCACCCGCCGCGGTCGCGACGGACACCACGCGCGCCACACCACCCGTGGCGGACACTCCCCCCGCCACCGTGGCGGCCACGGTGGGCGCCGATGTGCCACCAGTCCCCGCAGTCACCCCGGGGATCATTGGCGAAAAGGCCGGACCCATTGCGCCGCCCGAGCCAGCGCCTCGCCCGGCCCCAGCCGGGCGCACCACGCCACGGTCTCCGGCGACGACCAGCGCGCGCAAGAACGCCCCGGCGGAGGACAAGCCCGCCCCACCCCCGGTGGTCACGACGCCGCAACCGACCCCCACTCCCGCGCCCGTGGTGGCCGAGCCACCGGCTGCCCCCAAGGCGTCCGCCGACGCGGAGGCGGTGCCTAACGCTTCCGCCATTGCCAGCGACATCGGCCGGGCGCTCGACGACCTGGCCGGGGCGATGGGGAGCGGCGACGCCGGTCGGGTGGGGGGGGTCCTCCGCGTCGACGACGCGGCGGCCTGGCTCGACCTGGTGAAGGAGCGCCGCCTCCTGTTGAACGTGGAGGGAACGCCGGACATCGAGGTGGAGAGCCGCACCCGCGCCACCGCACGGTTCCGGGCCTCCCTCAACGTGCGCTCGGCCTTCGGCGCCAATCGCAAGCGCCCGGCGCAGTTCGTCGCCGAGCTGTCACGGAGTGGCGGCAACTGGCGCGTGACGAGCCTGCGGCCGCTGGGCGCCGTCTCGCTCAAGTAGCCACGCCGTGGCCCCAGGGATTCCCCGGGGCCACGGCGTGATCCACCGGGCATCGCCCGGTGGGTGGGAACGCTGGGCTACATCGCCACGGCCGGCTTCGCCGGCTTGATCTCCTCGAAGCTCTTCTTCAGCTCGGGGAGCCCGGCGGCCCGCAGGATCGCGTTGAGCTTGGGCAGGTTGTCGTCCATGACCTTGTTCATCGCCTTCACCTGCAGGTCGAGCTTCCCCGCCAGGTCGGCAAACACCTCGCGACTCTGCTTCGTCGGGCGGTATTCACCGCTGCTCACCGTGCCGGCGAGGGCGGCAATCTTGTTGTTGAGCTTGATCGGGTAGTTGAGCGGGTCCTGCGAGGACTGGTTTTTCACCTGGTAGACCTCGCCCTCGTTCTGGCTCACGGCGGACATCATGGCATCGGCGATCGCCTTGAACTCCGCCTGCTGCGCGGCCGACAGCTTGCCCGTGCGGTCTCCCACGTTGAAGCGCATGTTGCGCGCGAGGCGCACCGCATTGTTGGCCTCCGTGGTCTTGTCCCGGATGGCGATGAGCAGGCGGAACTGCTCCTGCAGGTCGGCGTCCGTGGCCTCCGACCGCGGGTCCTTTCGCAGGCGGAAGGTCTGCGTCTCGCTCACGCCGCCCGCGGTCAGCCGCACGCTGTAGGTCCCCGGCGGGGCGATGGGACCCGTCGTGCCGGCCGCCCACATGATCATCCCGTCGAATCGCTCGGCGTCCGGGTAGCGCATGTCCCACGCGAAGGTGTTGAGACCGGCGCGGTTGGGTACCCGCGCCGGACGCGGGGGGCGCGAGAAGAACTCCTCGATATCCACCTGCTGCATCAGGAATGCCGGGTTGCTGGTTTGCGCCGTCGCGACCTTCACCGCGGAGTCGCGCGCCAACCCGGTCTTCACGAGGGAGTCGACCATCCCGGCCTTCATCGCCTCCAGGCGCAGGGAGTCCGCCGCGGTCTCGGGATCCTGGTCGCTGGTGAAGCTCTTGATCGGCTTGCCGGCAGCGTCGAGGAACTCGAGGGTCACCCGCTGGTTGGGGTCCTTGAGGTA
>JAEUJL010000773.1 GCA_016794835.1 Gemmatimonadota bacterium
GAGCGATGGAGGAGTGACCTCCATCGTGACTGGCAAGGCCTCATCCACCGCGCTGGCGCCACATCCCACCCCCGCAGCCACCAGGGCGGCCAGGGCCCAACGCTGGGCGGATCCCTGGCAAGGTGACGTCAGCATGTGGCCCCCGGTGCGTCACGACGCACAGTCAGTTTAGGCGTGGGTTGCCTCAGATCCACGGCGTGGCCTCGTCGTCCACGACATGCGTCGCCTCGGGGTCCGGGGCCGTGCGGTGACTGCGGGTGCTCGCGCCCGGGACCCGATGCCCCGGCAGGGTTCCCATCGCGTCGTGGTGGACGCGGTCCACTGGGGAGATGAGGCCGAGGAACACCGTCAGCACGTCCCGCACCCATGGGTTGGCGTTGTTGGGCGCCGCCCTCCGACGGTCGGTTTTGTCATCGGGCGCGCCCGAACCATCAATTGCATCTCTTCGACCGTTCTTGCCCATGCACTTGCCCTCGACCGCCAGAGTGGACGCACTTCCAACCTCTGGGGAGGGGCGCGATCGCAACAGTTCCCGTCGTGGATAGGTCGCTGCTGAACCGCAGGAGACCCGTCGTCTCTCCCGGGAGGGCAGCTCGGCATGATGCACCGCAGGGTGCCAAGGGCGTTCAAGTCTGGCACTGCCAGCGCGGGTACCTTCCGTCCCCTGACCACCCTGCCGCCATGCTCCCTGCCTCACCCCAGCGCATCCGCAACGTGCGACCCGGCATCGGCCGTCGCGTTGCATGGATGTTCCTTGCCGCGACCGCGCTCCGCGCACAAGACGGCACCTCGTCCTCGCCCTCGCTCGCGCTCACGCCGGCCACACGACTGGAACAGGTAAACACTCGCGCCCAGTGGGTCACCTACCGCGGGATGCAGGCCCTGCACCTCGCTCCGCTCCCGGGGCAGGAACAGGCGACCGACCAGGAGATGTGGGCCGTCATCACCGGCTCCCAGTTCACCGACGGCATCATCGAGGTCGACGTCGCCGGCGCCCGTCGCGCGGGCTACGCGACCGACAACGCGAGCGCGTTCAAGGGGTTTGTCGGCATCTCGTTCCGGGTGCGCGGTGACTCCGCCGAGCGCTTCTATGTGCGCCCGGAGAACGCGAGGCTCGATGACCAGCTGTTTCGTAACCGCACGACCCAATACGAAGCACCCCCCCAGGCCCCCTGGCAGCTCCTGCGCCGCGACACCCCCGGTGTGTACGAGTCGTACGCTGACATGGAACCGGGCGCGTGGACGCACCTGCGCATCGTCGTGCGGGGGCACACGGCACGCCTCTACGTCAACGGCGCCATGCAGCCAGCGCTCGTGGTGACCGACCTCAAGCACGGCACAAGCCGCGGCGCCATCGCGCTCTGGACGCGCATCAGCGCGGACGCCTACTTCGCGAACCTCCGCGTCTCGCCGCTCCCCGTCACCCCCGACCGCGCCGGAGCGGCATCAGCCCCGCCCGTGATCGCACCGGTGGCAGGACCACTCCCTGCCATTCGCGACGTCGTCAATGGACGTGTCGTGTCCACGACGTTCCGCGGCCGTCCCGCGCTGCATCTCATCGTCGACCCGGCCAAGGCCCGCACCGACGAGGCGATCTACGCGCTGATCGACGGACCGCCCTTCGTCGATGGCCGCATCGACCTGACGCTCGCCGGTCGTCCTCGTGCCGATGCCCCAGCGGATTCCCGTGGTTTCGTTGGCATCAGCTTCCGCACGGGCCCGCACGCAGAATGGTCCGAGGTGTTCTACCTGCGGCCCCTCAACGCACGCGTCGACGACCAGCTGCGCCGCAATCGCACCCTGCAGTATGCGTCCGACCCGGCGTTCCCGTGGCACCTGCTCCGCGAGGAAAGCCCGGGCGTCTACGAGTCGTATGCCGACATCGAGCCGGACACCTGGATTGCGCTGCGCATCGAGGTTGATGGAACGCGGGCGCGCCTGTTCGTGAACGGCGCGTCCCAGCCCAGCCTCGTCGTGAATGACCTCAAGCACGGCACGAGTGGCGGGCAGGTCGCGTTGTGGGCGCATGTGGAAACCGACGCCTACTTCGGGCCGGTGAAGATCACACCTCCCGCTGCTTCCCGGCCATGAACTCCCCGATCCTCTTGTGAACCGCCCCCTCGCTCGGTAGCACTGCAGCGCGGACGGGTTCGCCTCGCACAGGAAAGGTTGGAGTGCTCTCAGGTGCCACTCGGCCAGTCCGGGAGATCCCGTGCGGCCCGGCAGTGGCACTGATCGCTTCTCCCGGCTCCTCGCACCGCCGCGTTGCCGAAGGATTGCCACGAGATCGTTCGTCCCGCCGTGCCCAATGCCAGGGCGTGAGCACCCACGTGTCGCAGGTCACGTCAGGGATCGAAGATTCCCACGACCCGGTCGATACTCCATCACAGCGCTTCGAACGACGACCGAAGGGGGATGGGACTCCAGAACCCAGTCGTTCGAGCTGCGCGCGTGTCCGCCCGGGACCCGCACCGCATGTCTACCACCCGACCAGAGCCGACGCGCGCGATCCGATGGCCGTTACGCTGACTCCTGCGCGTCGGTGGTTGGTGGCCTACGTCGGCCTTGCCGCGCTGAACCTGGTGATGCTCGTCGCGATCACCGCGCTGTCGCAGCGGGCCGTACAGGACGCGACCAGAACGCTGCGCTTTGACGCCGCACAGGCAGAGGTGCGGGCCGCGGTGCTCGCGGCCAACGCCCCGGGGAATGACGTCTTTGCCACGGGCTTCGTCGACGTCGAGCTTCAGCACCTTGACCAGGCGGAACAGGCTGCGCTCAGCGCCCTCGCCAAGCTCCGGGCCGTCGACCCCACCTCGCCATTCCCGGACTCGATCGCGGTCGAGCTTGGGGTGATGGTTGGCGTCAGTCGCGACTTGCTCGAGAGCTTTGCCGCAGGCGACCGCGCCGCCGCGGGGGCCCGCATGGCCGAGATGGATCGAGGACTCACCCGCATCGCCGCCTTCTCGGCGCGCCACCAGGCGGCATTCGGGTCGGCGGCCTCGGCACACGTGTCCGCGCGCCAACGCACCATGCAGGGCGTTGCCGTTGTCATCGTGGTACTGCTCCTCTTTGCCATCCTGTATGGCCGCTTGCTGGCACGACACCTCGAGCAAGCGCAGCGCCAACAGCAGGACCTCGTGACCGTCGCTGAAGCGGCACGTGCTCGCGCCGAAGCCTCGGATGCTGCGAAGTCGCAATTCCTTGCGACCATGAGCCACGAGATCAGGACCCCCTTGAACGGGGTCATTGGCCTGACCGGACTCCTCCTCGACGGGGAGTTGAGCGCCGGCCAGCGCGAATACGCGCGACAGATCCAGCACTCGGGCAATGCGCTTCTGGCGGTCCTGAATGACATCCTCGACTTCTCCAAGATCGAGGCAGGCGGCCTCGAGTTGGAGGTCGCGGATTTTGAGCTGCGGCAAGCGCTGGACGACGTGCTGGCGTTGATGACCGTGTCGTCGGACCAGCGCAACGTGCGCCTGGTGAGTGAGATCGACGCCGCGCTGCCGAGGGTGGTTCGTGGGGACGTCGTTCGCCTGCGGCAGGTCGTCACCAACCTCGTGTCCAACGCCATCAAGTTCAGTGAGGCGGGCGGACACGTGTCCGTGCGTGCGAAGCGATGGGAGGGGGTGGACGGCGAGCCCATGTTCCGAGTGGACGTCGAGGATCGCGGGATCGGCATCTCACACGAGGCACAGCAGCGCTTGTTCGCGCCGTTCCACCAGGTGGATGCCTCCACCACACGCAAGTACGGGGGCACCGGGCTGGGACTCGCCATTTGCCGTCGGCTCGTTGCCCTCATGGGAGGCGAGCTCGGCGTCACGAGCGAGCCCGGGGTCGGCAGCACGTTCTGGTTCACCTGTCCGCTGCGACTGGCCGCCTCCGTCGCGGGTGCCCAGTCCGGTCAGGTGCTCTCCCTCGCGCCCGCGTGCGATGGTCACGGGCAGGCGGATGATGGAAGGGGAGCGGGTGCCCCCATGTCACCGCCAATCAGCCAGGAGCCTCCGAGCTCCGCACTCCTTCCGGCGCCGCATCCCGGCGGTCGCGATCATGGCCACGGAGCGGTCCCCCTCGGGCTGCGCGTGCTCGTCGCGGAAGACGAATCCATCAACCTGATGCTGATAACGGCCATGCTCCAGCGTGCCGGTTGCACGGTCATGACGGCGAGCAACGGGATCGAGGCGGTGGCGGCCGCCGCCGAGTGGGCCCCCGACCTGATCCTCATGGACTATCACATGCCCATGATGGATGGTCTGCACGCGACGCGGGCGATCCGGGACGCCGAGCGCGCATCGCAGGGGATGCGCGTCCCGATTGTTGCGCTCACCGCGAATGCCACCGCAGAAGCACGGCAGGCAGCACTCGCCGCCGGGATGGACCGCTTCCTGACGAAGCCAATCGTGTCCCACGCCCTGCAGCGCTGTCTCGAGGCGTGCACACCGCGCCCTCGACGCACCGCGGCTGAAGGCGCTCCCGCCCCTTAGGCCAGCCTCGCACGCGACGATGGCCATGCCTTGCTGCGCCCTCAGCGCGCGGCAGGTGTGCCCGTGAGCCCGGACGAGAGCATGTTCACGAGCAGTCGCGCACTCCCTGGCACTCCCGCCGACAGTTGCCGGGTCAGCGCCAACGACGACACCACCACGTGCCCTCGCCCCACGCGCGCAGCGAGCAACGACCCGCGGTTCTCCCGCTCCCCCGGATCGTGCATCTCCAGCACGGAGACGTAGCGCGGATCGATCACCGTCGGCACGAAGAGCGCGCGCTCCTGTTGCCAGTTGGACCAGTCCGCGGGCCCAAGCACATTCGGCCACTGCAACAGGCGATGCGTCGGGACCAGGAGCGTCACGCGCGCCGCCGGGTCGCTCACCCGCTCAGCGGGGAGGTTCCAGCCGAGGGGATACGGCAGGAATGGCGTGAGCACCGTGGGGGTCGCCGAGTGGAACAGGACGAGGGTCCCCCCCGCACGCACGAACGCCCGAAGGCGATCGGCATACGCCGCGAGCGCCGGCGCACCATCGACCACCCGCGGGCCGAGGACCACCGTCGAGTATCGCGCCAGGTCCACCTGGGGCAGTTCCGCCGGGTCGAGCTCCGTGACCGGAATGTCGAGCTGACGGAGATATGCGGCGGTGCCATCATCCACGTTCCGCACCCAGGCGACCGACAGGCCACGCGGCACCGTCAACTCGACGCTCTGCAGGTAGAGCGCGCTGCTCCGGTAGAGTCTCGCCGGGGGAATGTGGGGATAGGAGATCGTGCGAAATCCCTCGGAGAACTGCGCGCTATCGGCCCCCGTCCCGATCACGCCGAACTCATAGCGGCCGGGGGCGAGCCTGCCGCGCAGGGGTAGCCGGACATCGGCCCGTTCGCCGGCCCGCAGTGACAGCGTGTCCAGCATCGCGTCCACCAGCAGCCCCTCAGGACGTACGACCCGTAGCGAGAAGCGACGCGTCGAGTCCGAGTACGATTGCAGCGTCAGGCCGAGTTCCTGGCGAATGGGAATCCCCGCACGAATCCACTGCAGGTTGAGGTCGAAGCTCATCGCCACGGGAGGAACACCGACCACCGGACGCCGCTCCTCCCCGATCGTTGGCCCGGTCACCACCGCCATCACGGGCCCGGCACTCACGGCAAACGAGGTCCCACCGATATCGAAGCCGACGGCGAGGTCGGTGAGCCGACGGAAGTCAGCGGGCACGGCAACCGAGGACAGCATCTCCGACGGAGCCGGCGCGAGCAACCGCGCCAGGCCATCGCGAGGCGACGTCCGGGGTGGATGCAATCCCTGCAGGCGTGATCCCGCCCACCAGGGGTGGGCATCCGGGATCCCGGAGACAAACTGCGACCAGCGCACCGTGCTGTCCGGCGGCACCGTGGTGCGCGGCGCTGCACTGCCACGCGCCTGGCCGCCATAGGCGATTCCCGTGACTCGCACGGGCTCCCGGCCGCGATTGTGCACGGCCAGGGTCACCGGGACCTGCTCGCCATAGGCGACCAGCTCACGAGGCGCCGTGACCTCCAGCGAGACGCCGGACGCCAGGAGCAACGCCCGCGTCGCGCGATGAAGCATCACGTCGAGCGTCGCATCGAGATCGGCCTGGCCCTCGGTGCAGGTCGGCGTCGCAATCGCCTCACCCCACCAGGGATCCACCGCCGGGTGCCGGCACCGTGGCGACAGTCCGCGCGCGCGACCGACCAGCGCCACCACACGCGCGAGCACCTGCACCGAGCGCCACGGGCGGCGCAGGTCCAGGGTGCTGGCCAATGAGTCAGACAGCACTGCCACGGCACCGAGGGCCGCAGCGACCTCCGCGGGCGCGACACCGGAGAAGCGCGCCAGCGTGGTGTCCACGCGATCGAACACCCCGGCGTCCCCCGGCGAGGCATCGCCACGCCGCCGGCGCAGCACCAACCAGTCCATGCCTCCGCGCGCGCCAGGGATCCCCGCACGTCCAACACTCGGCAGCTGCGATCGATGCATCGCCCCGGCCCGCGCAGCCAAACGGGCCACGTCTTCCCCCGAGACCGGATCGAACCCCTGCCCCTCCCGCGCGACGGCGAAACGGCGGCCGTACAACTTCGCCGGCGTCCAGGGATCGCCGAGGGTCGCGCGCGGAAATCGCGCGGTGTCCGCTGCCGCGTCGAACGCATCCGCGATGAGCGAGTCCGCCGCATCGCGCGTGGCGTTCGCCGCGCGCGGCGGGTCGGCCCCATGGACCGAGACAATCACCTGCGGACGAAAGGCACGGATCACCGCCACCATGTCGGCCACCAACTCCTCGCGTGGCCACCGCTGCCACAGCTCAGCCGCCGAACGGGCGAACCCCGGATCGTACGCGCGAGCGAAGAACTGGCGGGCGCCATCGACCGTACGGGCCGCGAGCGTCTCCTGCACCCGCAGGGCGCCGAGCGCATCGCCCCCTTCCCGGCCGAGCGTATTCAACCCGACCTCGCCGCGGGTCAGCGAGAGGTACCCCGTCTCGACACGATGCGTTCGCGTCAGTGCAGCGATCAGGCGCAGGTCCTCATCCCCCGGGAATGCCCCCACCACGAGGACCCGCCCGGTGACCGCGATGCCGGCGGCGAAGTGATCCAGCGCGACCGCGCCGCGTTCCTGCGCCCCGCGGGGTGCGGCCGCGACGAGGAGCGCGGTAAGCAGGAGGGTCGATCGCGTGCGGAGACTCATGCGCGGCGTGGAGTGGTCCCGCAATATCCCGCAGCCGCGCGGGCTCCCCGCAAGGCGGTGGCCGCGAACTTAACCAAACCGCAATCAGGCGCTGCCGCCCACGTGCGGCCCCCCTTGGACATTGCCGCGCCGCGTCCACATCTTGACGCTGTGAGCACTCCCGCCTGGTCCAGCCACACGCGTCGCCCCGACCTCGAGGCCGCACTCAACGCCCTCGCCCAGATCCATCACGTCGCCGGCGACCCCCCCCAGGTGACGCTGTACGAACTCGCCAGGCTCGCTACCGACGCCCTGCAGGTCGAGCGCTTCGGCGTCTGGTGCGCCACCGAAGATCGCAGCGCCATCCGCCTCTACTTCCTGTACGCCCGCTCCACGGGTGCGGTCGCGGACGGCACCATCCTGCGCAAGGAGGACTTCGCGAGCTATTTCCGCGCCCCGGACGCACGCACCGTCTGCATCGATGACGTGACCAGCGATCCGATCGCGGCGGATCTCCTGGTGCCGTATCTCCAGCCCCTCGGGATCGGTGCGCTGCTCGATGCCCCCATCTACTCCGATGGCCTCCCGTCCGGCATGGTCTGCCACGAGCACGTCGGTGGCCCGCGGACCTGGACCGATGAAGAGCGCCTCTTCGCCGGGACCGTTGCCGACAACGTCAGCCGGCTGCTCGAGGAGGGCCTGCGACAGCGCGCGGAGCAGAACCTCCGCGTCTACCAGCGCGAGCTGCAGGTCCTCAACCGGCTCGAGGCGATGGGCCGCATGGCCGCCGGCATCGCCCACGACTTTCGCAACCTCCTCACGGTCGTTTCGGCCAGCGTGGAGCTCCTCGCCGAGGAAGGGCTCGCCCCGGGGCAACGGAGCCACCTCGACAACATGCTCGCAGCGGTGACCCGCGGGCAGGACCTGGCCCATGAACTGATGCACTTTGGGCGCGACGTGGCGGGGCGCCCCACCGTGCAGGCCCTCCGGCCGTTCCTCGACAACCTCGTCCGACTCTCTGCCGCATCGCTCGGGCGGTGCACCGTGGAGGTGCACCAGGAGCGTGAGGTGAGCCGCGTGCTCATCGACCGGCCGGAGCTCGAGCGCGTGATGCTGAACCTGCTCAACAATGCGCGGGATGCCATGGGCGGCTCGGGGGTGATCCGCGTCGAAGTGACGCAGGCCACGGAGGACCGCAAGTCGGCCGGGCTCGGGCGTGCGGTGAGTATCGCCGTGGTCGATACCGGTATCGGGATGGACGCCGATACCCGCTTGCGGGTGTTTGAGCCGTTCTTCACCAACAAACCCGGCGGAACCGGCCTGGGCCTCGCCGTGGCGCGGCAGATCGTCTCACGCGCCGGCGGAACCATCGAGGTGGAAAGCAGCCCGGGGGTGGGGACGACGATGCGGGTCATCCTCCCCGTAATCGAGTAGCTCGCCATCCGGCTTGCTCCAGGCCGCGTGACGACACCGGGGCACTCCAGGGTCCTTTCGCCCTACCGCCCAGCGGAGTCGGGTTACACGCCCGCACGCGCACGGTGCCGGTTCCCCTACGCCGGATACGGCAAACACTCACAAACGTCGCGCCCGAAGGGGAGTTAGTCAGGGTGCAGGCTGCTGACGAGCAAGCCCGTCCGGGTTCTGCCGCAGTCGCCAACGACGGAGGTTCACATGACACGCAACAACGCCAGGGCGGCGCTGGTGGCTCTTGTCGCCGCGGGGAGCCCGCCCCTGTCCCTTCAGGCCCAGCAGGTGCCGCCCCAGCCCCTGGGTTACCACGTCGTGGCGCTTCCACTCACCGCCGGAACGGGCAGCGCACGGGAAACCCACGTGGTGCTCGAGACCCCACACCTCAAGCTGGCGACGGTAGTCCTGCGGAATGGCGCCATCCTGGAGGAACACAGCGCACCCACCCCCGTGACCATCCAGGTGGTCAGCGGGCGCGGCACGGTGACGCTCGGCGCTGCCAGCGAGACAGTGAGTGCGGGTTCGCTCCTCGCGCTCTCACCCGGCCTCACGCACGTCATCCGGCCAGACGCGGGCACGGACATGGTGCTCGTGGTGCACCACCTCAAGACCCCACAGCGCCCCCGACGAGCTCCCGGGACCTGACCCTGACCCCACGTCGTACTGGAGATCCCATCATGAAACGCAACCTGCTGGCCGGCATGCTGGCGCTCGTCACCACCGTCGCGGCCTGCGGCGAGGACACCGGTGTAGCGCCCGCCACAGACTTGACCCCGGCATTGACCGCCGTGCTCGATACGGCGATCAACGACGAGTATCACGCCGAATACATTTACCTGCGCGTCCTGTCGGACTTCGGGAACGTGCTGCCGTTCTTCAACGTCGTCGTGGCCGAGCAGCGCCACTCCGCTTCGCTTGCCTCATTGTTCGAGCGGCGCGCGCTCTCCACGCCGGCAAACCGCTGGAACCTGGACAACGTGCCGCGATTCGCCACGATCAGGACGGCGTGTGCCGCGGCCGCCACGGCAGAGATGGATAACATCGCCATGTACGACCGGTTCCTGAAGCTGGACCTGCCGCCGGATGTGCGCTCGGTCCTCAGCAACAACCGGCGGGCTTCTGTGGACCGACATCTTCCGGCCTTTCAGCAATGCGGCGGCTGAGCCAGGGCGCCGTTCCCACCTAGCGCTCGCGCGCGACCTCGGGACGCGGGAACACGTCCTGCGGTCGCCGCGCCGCACGAAGGCGCGTGGCCGCCACCTGCACGAGGGCGTCCTCGGCAAGCGACCGGCGCACCTCCGCCGTGTTCCCGAGGGCAATGCGCACCATCTCGCGGCCGAGGAAGTTCGACACCAGGCGCGACGCCCCATCGAACGTGGCCCGGTCGATCGCAAACCCACGGTCCTGCAGCGCGCGCCAGGCACCATCGAGCAGCTCCGGCGTGACCGCGGTGAACGGGGTACGCACGGCCGCACGCACCGCCGGTGTCGTGGCGTAGGTCGTCAGCACGTCGCGAAACTCGCGGACGCGGGAGCCCAACTGGGCCTGCAAGGCGAGCTCGCCCGGCGTGGGCTCCGGCTCGGGCAGCTCAACGTCCGGCGCAATCCCGCCACCACCAAACACCTCGCGGCCGGCATCCGTCCGATAGGTCACCGGATCGGTGGTGCCCGCTTCCCGCGTCTCCGCCCCCGCCTTGTCAATGGACCGGCCCGACGGGGTGAACCAGCGCGCCGTGGTCAACTTGAGCCCACCGCGCCCTGCCTCGAAGACCGCCTGTGCACTCCCCTTCCCGTAGGTCGCCTGGCCGATCAGGAGGGCACGATCGTGATCCTGCAGTGCGCCCGCGACGATCTCGCTCGCGCTCGCCGTACCCTGGTCGATCAACACCACCATCGGGAGGGTCGGCCACCGCTGGGCCGCCATCGCGCGATAGGTCCGGTCGTTCGTCTCACCACGCCCGCGCATGCTCACGATCACGTCGGCACTGTCGAGGAACAACTCGCTCACCGCCGCCCCCTGGGTCAACAGGCCGCCCGGATTGCTGCGCAAGTCGAGGACAACCGACCGCATGCCGGCCCGCTGCAATGAATCCACGGCGCGGATCAGTTCACGCTCCGTGGAATCCGAGAAGATCTTGAGGTCGACGTAGCCGACTCCACCGTCGAGCAGCGCGGTGCGTCGTACCGCCGTCCGGTGGATCTCCCCACGCACCAGGCGCACGGCGAACGGCTGCGGCTGGCCCGGGCGCTCGATCTGCAAGGCAGCCGTCGTGCCGACATCCCCGCGCAGTGCCGCCCGCGTCTCGTCGTCGGTCCATCCGCGTGTGGACCGACCGTCGATCTGGATGATGCGATCGCCAGAGACCAACCCCGCCCGCTCGGCCGGGGTCCCGGCTATCACGGCGAGCACCATCGGCCATCCATCGCGAGCATCGAAGCGGATGCCGAGCCCGGTGTAGACCCCCGTGGTGGTTTCGGTCAGTCGCGCCAGGCGCGCCGAATCCAAGTACACCGTGTTGGGGTCACCCAGCTCGGCCAGCAGCCCCTTGAGCGTGCGCTCGAAGAGGTCGGCGGTCGTAAGGGAGTCGACGTAGTTGCGGCGGATCCGCTGCATCACGTCGTCCAGCAGGCGCTGGCCGCGGGCATCTCCTCGCGTCGCCGGTGCGATCATCCCCTTCCCCAACAACCAGCCGCCGCTGGCCATCGCGACGAACAGGATGACCGCAGCGATCGTGGTCCGGGAACGAGAGACGGTGCTCACGCTGTTTCAGACCCGGAAAGGGGCCCGAACGTTTCAGGAAGGCGCTGGGCCAACGTCATGCCGATCCGCGCCTCCACCTCGGCCTCGGTCCCCGCCGCGTCCACCAGGACAATGGGACCGCACTCCGGGTGCTGCTGTTGCCAGGCGACCGAGGAGAACTCCCGGAAGGCCAGGGCGACGCGCCGGTGGAACTCCGCCTCGGCGCGCTCCAGCCGATCCGGCACGCCCCGCGCCGCCGCTCGCCGTGTTCCCTCGCCGACCGGGAGGTCGAGCAGGAGGGTGAGATCCGGCACGAGCGTATTCGTCGCAAACTCGTTGGCCCGGCGCACGGCCCCTTCGTCGAGCCCGCGCCCCGCAACCTGGTACGCGTAGGTGGACAGGAAGAACCGATCGGTGAGCACGACGGCCCCCTCGCGCAGCCGTGGCACGATCACGTCGTCCACCAGCTGCGCCCGCGACGCCATGAACAGGAGTGCCTCGGCCCGAGCGGTCACCTCATGGGGGGCGTCCAGCAACAAGCGCCGAATCTCGTCACCGAGTGGTGTTCCCCCGGGCTCACGCACCAGCTGCACCTGCATGCCCAGCCCACGGATCCGCTCCGCCAACCGACGCAGCTGCGTGGTCTTTCCCACCCCTTCAGCGCCCTCCAGCACTACCAGCGCGCCGGGCATGACGTGCCTCAGGCCAGCGTGATGATCGGACTCGCCGCGCCCGCCTTGATCCCCTCGGCGATCCACTGGTTCACCTGCATCATCAGCTTGTCGAAGTTCTCCTGCGTCGCAACCGCGCGCTGGTACGCGGCGGTCACCTGCACCTTGCCGAGCAGCTGGTCCAGCTCCTGTTCCATCTCGGCCGTGGGTTCCTGGCCCTGGGAGATCATCCGCTGCGCGTCGCGCCGGAGGGTCTCCATGCGCTGCAGGTTGGCCACGGCGTCGCGATCGTTCCCGAGATCGTCGTTGGCGCGCTTCAGCGCCTTGTACTCATCGCTCTGTCCGATGAGCCGGCCGAGTTCCTTTGCTTTCGCGTCGATCATGGTCGCAGCGGGTGGGGGTCAGGTGCCGATGGAGCTTAGTCGAGCCGGGCGCACGAGGCCATCACGAACCGGTCGCGCCCCGTGTAGTCCGGGATCACCCGCGTGTTGGCAAACGCCCCCGACGCCTCGATGAGGCGTGCCACCGTGTGCGCGCGACGACAATCGACCTCGAGGGCCAGCAGCCCACCGGGGACGAGATGTCGGGCAGCGCCACTGATGACGAGGCGCGTCACGGCGAGTCCGTCGTCATCGCAGCACAACGCCTGGGTCGGCTCCCAGTCCCGGACGAGCCGCGGGAGGTCATGGACCTCGTTCCAGGCGATGTACGGGGGATTCGAGACCACGATGTCCACGCGCTCGCCCCGCAGCGGCGCGAACCCGCTCCCCATGCGAAAGTCGACCGGGACGCGCAGGGAATCCCGGACGCTCGCGGCGTTGTGACGGGCCACGGCGAGGGCGTCCGCCGAGACATCCGTGGCGATGACCCGCTCGAAGTGCCCCTCCGCCGCGAGTGCGAGTGCAATCGCACCGGAGCCGGTGCCCACGTCGACCGCCACCTTGCCGGCGCGTGCCTGGGGGCTGGTGAGCACCAGGTCAACCAGCCGCTCGGTCTCTGGTCGAGGGATGAGGACGCGTTCGTCGACGTCGAGATTCAG
>JAEUJL010000781.1 GCA_016794835.1 Gemmatimonadota bacterium
CGGTGTACGCGGGACGGCAGCGGAGGTGGTCGAGGTCCTCGATGCGGAGGGTGAGGTGCCCCTGCACGCGGCGCGCGCGCTGCCACGCCGCGTGAAAGGTGCGGGCGTGGCCGAGATGCAGGCCGCCGGTAGGGGTGGGGGCGAGACGGCCGCGGTAGCTCACGCGATCCCGGTGGTCGCGAGGAGGGCGCCGAGGACGCGCGCCACGCCCTGCGGACCGTCGGTGTTGGCGTACCACTCGAGCGCCGTGTGCGCGTCGCCCCCGGTCCCACCGCCGCCTAACGTGACCGCGGGGATGCCGAGGGACATCGGGATGTTCGCGTCGGTCGAGGCGATCGCGAACTCGGCGCGGCGGCCAATGGCGGCGGTGGCGGCGATGCAGTGGCGCACCAGGGGGTGCTCGGTGTCCGTGCGGCCCGCGGGACGACGGCTCGTCGTCGTGATCTCCAGGTCGAGGGGCGGGTGGCCGGTCCCGCGCCGCGCGTTCTCGGCGGCCAGCGCCGCACGGGCTTCGTGCTCGATGGCCGCTACGGTGGTGCGCACCACGCGCTCGTCGGCGGCGCGCACCTCGATGTCCACCGTCGCCTCCCGCGGGACGGCGTTGACGGCCTCACCGCCGCGCAGTCGCGTGATGGTGACCGTGGTGCGCCGGGCCCGTCGGGCGGGAAGGGCGGCGACGGCGGCGGCACAGTGCGTGATCGCGTGCAGGGGATTGGGTGCGTCGTGAGCCGTCCAGGAGTGGCCACCGGGTCCGGTCATCCGCAGTTGGAGTCGGTGGACGCCAATGGCGTCGGTCACGATGCGCGAGTCGCCGGGGCCGTCGACGGCGATCGCGGCGTGGGCGTTGGGAACGGAATAGGAGAAGAGGTGGCGCGCCCCGCGGAGGTCGCCGTCGCCTTCCTCACCGACGGTGGCGGCGAGGATGATGGGTCGCGCGGGGCGCACGTTCGTGCGGGCGAGGTATCGCGCAACCGCGAGGAGCACCGCAAGTCCGCGCGCGTTGTCCCCGATGCCGGGGCAGAAGATGCGATCGCCGTCGCGTCGCGGCGCGAGCGCGGTCTCCACGGGGAAGACGGTGTCGAGGTGGGCGCAGACCACCACCGGGTCGGCGCCCCGATCCCCGACCTGGGCGAGGACATTGCCCGCCTCGTCCCGCGCGACCTCGAGCCCCAGGGCGCAGAGGCTCGTGGCTACCGCGTCAGCCCGTCGCCCCTCGGCCCCGGTGGGTGCGGCGATCGAGGCGAGGGCGACCTGGGTGTCGAGCGTGGTGGCGTCGTCACGGATCAGCCCGGGGAGGGCGGATTCCACGAGCTGCGCGACGGCCGGAGTGGGCATGCGCCATTGTGGACGGGGCACGGGACATTCGCAAGCGACGGTAAGTTCCTGTCCATGTCGCGTCGCCTCGGGCGCAATGTGCTCGTCCTCTCGGTGGTCTCGCTGCTGACGGATGCGTCGAGCGAGATGATCTACCCGTTGCTCCCGGTCTTCATGGCCAGTGTCCTGGGGGCGGGGGCCGTCGCCGTGGGGGCGCTCGAGGGGCTCGCGCAGGCGGTGTCGGCGTTGATGCAGGTGGTGAGCGGCCAATGGTCGGATCGGGTGGCGCGCCGCAAGCCCCTGATCGTCGCCGGGTACACCCTGGCGTCGGTACTGCGCCCGCTGGTCGGGTTGGCCACGAGCGTGGGCCAGGTGCTGGCGATCCGGGTGGGCGATCGCGTGGGGAAGGGGGTGCGCGGAGCGCCCCGCGATGCGTTGATCGCCGCGTCGGTTCCGGCGGCGGATCGCGGCCGGGCGTTCGGCTTCCACCGGGCGGCGGACCATGCGGGGGCGGTGATCGGGCCGCTGGCTGCTTTCGCGCTGTTGAGCTGGTGGGGAGTCGGGTTGCGCACCGTGTTCCTGCTGGCGGCCATCCCGGCGGTGTTGGCCGTCGTCGTCGCGGTGGTCGGCATCATCGAGGTTCCGGCCACGGCGCGTGGGACGGTGCGCGGGTTGGGCCAGGTGCCGCGCGGCACCCTCGCGCGGTACCTCGGGGTCCTGGCCCTCTTCACGTTAGGCAACTCGACCGACGCCTTCCTGCTGCTGCGCGCCCAGGAGGCAGGGGTGCCGGTGGCGCAGGTCCCGTTGCTCTGGGCCTTCCTGCACGTGGTGAAGAGCCTGGCGTCGACGCCGGGCGGCGCGCTCTCGGACCGGGTGGGCCGGCGGCCGCTCCTCCTCGCGGGCTGGGCGGTGTACGCCCTGGTCTACCTCGGCTTC
>JAEUJL010000792.1 GCA_016794835.1 Gemmatimonadota bacterium
GCCCCGATGGCGAGCCCGATCAGGGCCCCCACGCTGGTCAACGTGGCTGCCTCGACGAGGAACTGCCAGCGAATCGTGCCGGCGGTGGCGCCCAGGGCTTTGCGGACGCCGATCTCTCGCGTGCGCTCGGTGACGGAGATCGTCATGATCGCGACCACGCCCACCCCCCCGACGAGTAGCGCCACGCCGGACAGTGCGAGTCCCACGGCGAAGATGGCACCAAACAACTGGTTGAAGGTGTCCATCAAGCGGTCCTGCCCCACGAGGTAGAAGGTGTTGTCCGTCCCCGGCTTCAACCCGCGGCGCGCGCGCATGGCGGCGACGACCTGGTCCATCACCTCATCCTGGGTGATGGTGGACGACGGCCGCACGAGCAGCATCAGGTCGCGGCGAAACACCGCCAGTCGCCGGACGGCACTCTGCAGGGGCAGGATGGCGCGTGGGGTGTCCGGGCCCTTGCCTTCCATCGTCTTGAGGAAGCCGGCCTTCGGCTGGAACACGCCAATGACCGTGAACGGTTGGCCGTCCAGCTCGACCTGCTTGCCGATCGGGTCCGAGTCGCCGAAGAGCTGGGCGCGCAGCGTGTCATTCACCAGGACGACGGGTTGGCCGGCGTCATACTCCGCGCGCGTGAAGTTGCGCCCGGGCGAGATGTCCGACGGGTCGACGAGGGGCCAGTCCGGGCTGTAGGCGTCGAACCCGACATTGTCCGCGCGGTTGGTGCGGTAGGCGAAGTTCGCGCCCCCACCCAGGAGGCCCACGGCGTCCTGCACCCCGGGGACCCGCTTGATCATGTCCCACTCCTCGAACGAGATCGGTGGGTTGCGTCGGTCCGGGCACTTCTCGTCCGTGCCGTCGCACCCGCTGATCCCCGGGTTGCGCCGACGCACGAAGAACGAGGTCGCACCGATCGACTCGAGGTCCTGACGGAACGACTGCTGGATCCCGTTGACCACGGCCCCCATCGCGACCACCACGAACACGCCGATGGCCACCCCGGCAATGGTGAGTGCGGCGCGCACCTTGTTGGACCGGATGGCGTCGAAGGCCATGGCCACGCCCTCGAACGCAAGCAGGAAGCGATTCATCGTTATTCGGAGCGAAGCGCAGCGATGGGATCGAGGCGCGCGGCGCGACTCGCGGGATAGACGCCGGCCGCCACGCCGACACCGCCACCGGTGATCAGCGCGGCGACGATGGACCACGGCGCGACCGCCGCGGGCAACGGCGTCAGGGTCGAGATCAACATGGCGAGGCCGATGCCCAGCCCGATGCCGACCGCCGCCCCCATGATGCTGAGCGTCGTGGCCTCCACCAGGAACTGCCGCAGGATGTCGACCCGGCGGGCGCCTAACGCCTTGCGCACCCCGATCTCCCGCGTGCGCTCCGCCACCGCGACCAGCATGATGTTCATGATGACCATCGCCCCCACGATGAGGCTGATGGCGGGCAAGGCGGTGCCGAACAGCACGAGGCGCCCCTTGAGCTCGGCGATGAAGCCGAAGGCGGCGTCCTGCGTGACCAGGCCAAAGTTGTCCGGCTCCGAGGCGCGCAGGCCGCGGATCGAACGCAAGGCCGACCGTGCCAGCTCAATGCCCTCGGGGATGTCCTCCTGCCGGGCGACCTGCACCACGAGCGACCCGACATCCTTCTCCGGGCGAATGATCCGCCCCATGGGGGACGAGTAGGGCGCCACCGCGAGGCGATCCAGGGAGAAGCCGAAGACGGATCCCTGTTCCTCGATCACCCCGATGACCGTGAAGGGCACCCCCTGGATGCGCAGGGTGCGGCCTTCCGGGTCCAACCCGGGGAAGTAGTGCTCCGCGACTTCCTTGCCGATCACGATCACCGGCGTCCCGGCGCGTTCCTCCTGCTCATTGAACGGGCGTCCCTTCTCGATCACGTAGTTCTTGATCGCGAAGTAGTCGGCGTCGGCGGCCACGGCCTGCACCTGTCGCGGCCGCGTCCCGGGGGACGAGGCGTACTTGAAGGTCTCGCTGGTGACGGTGCTCTTCATCGCGGCGGGAAGCACGGCACGCACCGCCGCGACGTCGGTCATCCGGATGAGGGGCCGGCGGGACGCCTCGCGGGCGTCAAAGCCCCGCTGGCCCCCGGGGCCCACATTGTCGAACCGCCGCAGCGTGAAGGTGTTCGTCCCGAGGAGCCGGCCGGCGAAATCCTCCTCCACGTAGCGCCCCATCCCCTCCACGATCGACACCACGGCGATGAGGAACATCACGCCGATGGTCACCCCGAGCAGGGTGAAGGCACTCTTGAGTTTCTGGACCCGGAGCTGGGAGAGCGCCAAGCCGACGGCATCACGGAGCTTCATGGTCCGAAGCTAACGCGCCGCCACACGGCGCAGTGCCCCGAGCCAGCGCGACGCGCGCCGGTTCGGGGCACGTGGTCGCCCCTTACAGCGACCAGCCGCTTCGGTAGGTCGGAGTGACCCACTCCGACGGGATGTTCGCCGTCTTCAGGACCCCGGACTCCGGGTCCAAGTCGATCGTCCGTCCGGAGCGGACGGCCAGGTTGCCGAGCGCGATCATCTCGGTGAGGGGCCCGGCGTGGCCCACGAAGTTGGAGCCCGGCTGCGTCCCGGCCTTGATCGCGTCGATCCACTCCTTGTAGACCCCCGGCGTCCTGGGGTACTTCGGGGGCAGCGGCTTCGACATGAGCTCGGCGTTCTTCACCGGGTCGCTGAGCTGCGGGTCCGCGCCGTAGGTCCCCGCCACCAGGGTCCCCTTGGTCCCGATCCACAGCTGGCCGCCTTCCGGATCATGCGGCCAGGCCCGCTCCAGCCCCCAGTCATCGGGGCGTGGCGGGAAGATCGAGCCGTCGCGCCAGACCAGGGTGACCGGCGGACGGTTTCCGCGCGCCGGGAATTCATAGGTGATGCGCGAGCCCTTTGGCGCCGTCTCGCTGAACAACGGGGTCGATTCCGGGATCACGCGCGACGGGAACTTGAGGTCGAGGATCCAGAACGAGGCGTCCATGATGTGGCACGCCATGTCCCCCATCGCGCCGGTGCCAAAGTCCCACCAGCCACGCCAGTTGAAGGGGGCGTAGCTGGGGTGATACGGCCGCTCGGCGGCAGGGCCGAGCCAGAGGTTCCAGTCGAGCGTTGGCGGGACGTTGTGCATCTCGGTGGGGCGGTTGATCCCCTGCGGCCAGATCGGCCGGTTCGTCCAGAACTCCACGCGCTGCACCGTGCCGATCACGCCGGACTCGATCCATTCACGCAGGATCCGGGTCGAGTCCATGGCGTGCCCCTGGTTCCCCATCTGCGTGGACTGCTTGGGGCGACGCGCCGACTCGGCCTTGAGGGCGCGCACCTCGCCGACGGTGCGGGCGAGCGGCTTTTGGCAGTAGACGTGCTTGCCGGCCTTGAGCGCCATCATCGCGATGGCCGCGTGCGCGTGGTCCGGCGTGGTGATCGTTACCGCGTCGAAGCTGGATGCCTCGCGGTCGAACATCTGGCGGTAGTCGCGGTACCGCTTGGCCCTGGGCCACTTGAGGAAGGCGCGTTCTGCGGACTTGTCGTCCACGTCGCAGAGGTAGGCGATGTTCTCGATCGCCACACCCTGCACGTCGCTGTAGCCCATGCCGCCGACGCCGATGCACGCGATGTTCAGGGTATCGCTCGGCGCCCGGTACCCGCGGCCCAGCACGTGGCGCGGCACGAT
>JAEUJL010000802.1 GCA_016794835.1 Gemmatimonadota bacterium
CCGGGGGTCTTTGCGTCATCCACCCTGGTGCGCGCCGTCCCCATCATCCTCACCGGGCTCGCCGTGGCGCTCGCCTTCCGCGCCGGGATCCTGAATATCGGTGCCGACGGGCAGTTACTGGGTGGCGCGGCGGCGGCCACCGCCGTGGCGCTCGCGCTCGGGGAGCGGCTTGGCCCCCTCGGGATCGTTCCCGTGCTGGGCGCGGGACTCCTCACGGGTGCCGCCTGTGCCGCGGGGCCCGCCTGGTTGCGGCGACGGTTCGGGGTGCTCGAGGTGATCACCACGATCATGGTGAACTTCATCGTGCTGAATGGGGTGAGCTGGCTGGTCCGCGGCCCGCTCCAGGAGCCTACACGTATATTGCCGCAGTCGGCGGCCATTCCGCGTCCGCTCGAGCTCCCGCTCCTCGTGCCCGGGACGCGCCTGCATGCGGGATTCGCGCTCGCCGTGGCGCTCGCCGTGGTGCTGCACTGGTACTTCACGCGCACGGCCGGAGGATTCCGTGTCCGCGTTTTGGGGGCCAATGCCGCCGCGGCGGCCGTGGCGGGACGCGTGGACACCGCCCGTCTCTCCACCCGCGTCTTCCTGTGGAGTGGGGCACTGGCCGGCCTGGCCGGGGCCGTGCAGGTGCTCGGGGTGACGCGCGCCTTGTATGACAACCTCTCGCCCGGCTACGGGTTCACGGCCATCGCCGTCGCCCTGCTGGCCGGTCTGCATCCCCTCGGCGTGCTCGTGAGCGGGACCTTCCTGGGCGGGCTGTCGGCGGGGGCGGCGAGCATGCAGCGCGACGCCGGCGTCCCAGCGGTCCTGGTCTCCGTGCTCGAGGCGGCGGTCATCCTGTCGGTCGTGGTCTGGCGGGCCCGCCAGCACCGCGCGGTGACGGCCGCATGATGGACGCCCTCGCGCCCTTCCTCGATGCCAGCGTGCGCACGGCGACCCCGTTGGCGCTCGCGGCACTCGGCGAAACGCTCTGCGAACGGACCGGGATCATCAATGTGGGGCTGGAGGGAGCGATCATTGCGGGATGCCTGGGCGCCGTGATCGGTTCTGCCGCGTTTGGCGCGCCTGCCGGGGTGCTGGTGGCTGCGGGCGCCGGGCTGGCGGTGGCCCTGCTCTTCGGCGTGATCGTCCTGGTGGCGCGCGCCGACCAAATCATCACGGGGACGGCGATCACACTCGGCGCCTACGGCGCCACGGGCGTGCTGTATCCGCTCTTCTTCGGCCCGGGCGGGGCGGCGCTGGACATCCCGACCCTCGGGCCGATGGCCCTGCCCTTCCTGTCGCAGCTGCCGCTGGTTGGCCCCGCGCTGTTTGGCCAGTCGATCCTGACCTACCTGTTGTATGCCGGTGCCGGAGGGGCGTGGTGGTTCCTCTATCGCACGGGTGCCGGACTCGGATGGCGCGCGGTCGGTGAGCATGCCCCCGCGGCCACCGCCGCCGGGATCGACGTGCGACGCGTGCAGTGGCGCGGGGTGCTCTGCAGCGGGGTGTTTGGCGGGCTGGGAGGAGCCGCGCTGGTGATGCAGGTGGGCACCTTCTCCGAGCAGATGTCGGCGGGACGCGGGTTCATTGCCCTCGCCGTCGTTGCGCTCGGTCGTTGGAGCCCGCATGGGGCCCTCGCCGCGGCGCTGCTGTTTGGCGCGGCGACCGCCCTGCAGTATCGGTTCCAGGCCGGCGGCTCCACCCTGCCGTACCAGCTGTTCGTCGCGCTGCCCTACCTCGTCACCCTGGCCGTGCTCGCCGGTGGGCTGGGCCGCGCCCGCGCCCCCGGCGGGCTGGGGCGTGAGGCGGCGTCCGATCGTTAGGCGTCAGCAGCCGACGTAGGGACTGGTCCACCGGAGCCGCCAGCGGCCGCTCCCCTCGCGCTGCAGCATGGCGTAGATGACCCCGTCGCCCAGGTACCGCGCGAAGAGGATGACGGGTTCCGGACGACCGCGCGCGGTCCCGATCACCATGAGGTCCATCGATTCGATGGCCTCCTCGCCCCCCACCATGCGCTCCGACCAGGCCAGCTCCCACCGGCTGCCGGCCGTGGTGTCCCGCTCGGCCACGAGCAGGAGGTGCTCGTGGACCGGGCTCGCCTCCTGGTTGAGGGTCCGGTCCACCTCGGCCATGACGAGCTGTCGACCATTAGTCAGCGTCGTGCGCCACGCGCGGTGGATGACATACGGAAGCCCGCGCATCGCGTCCGCCGTGTCCCCCGGGGCGCCCGACGCCACACGCGCCAGCTCGCGCGTGAGGCCGGCCGAGTCCCGCGGCGCCAGCCCGGCGAGGGAGTCCATGGCCAGGGCCGCAAAGCGACCGGAGGGAAAGGCGACGGTCCACCCCGTGGAATCGCCACGCGCCACGCGAATGGCCGGCCACGCCGAGCAGTCCTCCGGCGCGTCGAGCGCAATGGAATCCCCCGCGCTGGCCGTCCCGACCGGCTGTCCCTGGCGAAAGAAGTCGAAGGTGGTCCCGCGCCATGGGGTCAGCGGGACCTTCACCGTGTCGAGCGACGCCGCCGTGTCCACGAACGGCACGACCATCGCCGCCTGGTCGGCGTGGGCCCCCATGACGAGGAAGGCCAGCCCGGCAGCGGTATCCCAGGCGGCATCGGTGACGATTGGCGTCACCAACGGCGGCGCCGGTGGCGGCACTGTCGAGAGCGCCGTATCGTTGGCGCGTTCGACGGCGGGGCGTTCGCACGCCCCGATGGCGAGCAACGCGACCAGCCATCGGCGAGGGAAGGCACCCATGCCGCAAATCTGGGAGCCCGGACCCCGGCGTCAATCGCCACCCCTCACCGAGCCGTCGTGCCTAACACGCCCACCACTTCCTGGCTGACCCGCCTTGGCCTCCATCGCAAGGACCTGCGGGCGTGGGCGATGTACGACTGGGCGGTCTCATCCTTCCAGACCACGATCCAGGTCGCGGTCTTCCAGATCTTCTTTGTCAGCGTGGTCGCCGCCGACCTGCCGGAGAGCTCCCGGACGGCGAGCTGGGCCAGCGCCAACGCCATTTCGGCGGTGATCGTGGCCATCCTGTCGCCGGTCCTTGGCGCCATCTCCGATGTCGCCGCCGCCAAGAAGCGCATGCTCGGCGGATTCATGCTGCTCGGGGTGCTGGCGGTGGCCGGGATGTTCTTCCTCGAGCGTGGCGACGTCGCGCTGGCCTCGTGGCTGTACATCACCGCCACAGTCGGGGCGACCGCTACCATCGTCTTCTACGAGGCGCTCCTGCCGCACCTGGCCAAACCGGAGGAAGTAGACCGCGTCTCGAGCGCGGGGTACGCGTTTGGGTATGTCGGCGGCGGGGTCCTGCTCGCGATCAACATCGCGTGGATCCTCAACCCGGCGCTGTTCGGCCTGCCGAGCGGTGAGGGGCTGTCCCCATCGCAGGCCACGCTCCCCGTGCGGCTGGCGTTCCTGTCCGTGGCGGTGTGGTGGCTGGTCTTCAGCTGGCCGATCCTCCGGCACGTGAAGGAACCGCCGCGCATGGCCGAAGCCGACGAGGTGGGGGTGCGGTCGCTGCTGGTGACGCCGTTCGTGCGCCTGGGCGAGACGGTGCGCATGCTCCGCACCTTCAAGCATGCTTTCCTGATGCTGCTGGCCTTCCTGGTCTACAACGACGGGATCCAGACGATCATCCGGATGGCGACGGCCTACGGGACCGAGATCGGGATCCCGTCCAGCGCCCTGGTGACCGCCATCCTCATCGTGCAGTTCGTCGGGATCCCATTTGCGTTCCTCTTTGGCATGCTGGCGGATCGCATCGGGGCGAAGACCTCGATCTTCATCGGCCTCCTGGCATACACCGCCATCTCGATCGTCGGCTACTTCATGACGAGCGCCCGCGACTTCTACATCCTCGCCGGACTGGTGGGGATGGTGCAGGGCGGGACCCAGGCGCTGAGCCGCTCGCTGTTCTCCAGCATGGTCCCCGCGCACAAGTCCGGGGAGTTCTTCGGGTTCTACTCCGTCTTCGAGAAGTTTGCCAACATCTTCGGGCCGCTGCTCTTCGCGCTGACCATCTGGGCCACGGGGAGCAGCCGGGCAGCCATCCTCGGGGTGATTGCCTTCTTCGCCGTCGGCGCCTGGTTGCTGTCGCGCGTGGACGTCGCCGCCGGCCGGCGCATGGCCCGTGAGGCGGAGGAGGGACTCGTCGTCACGGGGACGCGTTAAGATGCGGATCCCGTGGGGCGTGCAGCAGGGCGTGATGCGCGTGGCGGTGCGCTGGTTCTACCGGCGCGTCGAGGACGAGGGCCTCCACCGCATCCCGGCCCGGGGACCGGTGATCCTCGCAGCGAACCACAACAACGCGCTGGTGGACGCGCTCGTGGTCGGCGCGCTGGTGCCACGGCGCGTGCAGCTCACGGCCAAGGCCACCCTCCTCGACCACCCGATCACCCGCTTCGTCGTGCACGCCGTCGGAATCGTCCCGCTCCGTCGCGCCAAGGATGAGGCCCAACGATCGGGAGCTGCCGCCACCGGCCGCAACGAGGGCGCCTTTGACGCCATCGTCGACACGCTGCGCCATGAAGGGATGATCCTCATCTTCCCCGAGGGGATCAGCCACAGCGAACCCGCCCTCGCTCCCCTGCGCACCGGCTGTGCGCGCATGGCCCTGCAGGCGCTCGACCGCGGCGTGCCCGAGGTGACGATCGTCCCGGTCGGCCTCACCTTCGAGGCCAAGGGACGCCCACGCTCCCGCGTCCTCCTCACCGTCGGCACCCCCATTGCCGCATCGGCCGTCCGCGACGCCAACGACCCTGTGCGGGCGCTCACCGACCGCGTGGACGACGGACTCCGCGCGGTGACCCTCAACTTCCCCACCTCCGCGGCCGCCCGTCAGGTGCTGGAGGTGTCGCGCACCCTGAGCCGCCTCTTCGGGACCACCGCGCCGCTGACCACGGCCGACGTGCCCCTGGGCGACACGGTGCGCGTGGCCCGGCAGGTCGAGGAACTCCGCCAGGTGCTCCCGCACGCGACACCAAACGACATGGAGCAGGTGAACGGGTTCCTGGCACGCCTCGAGGCGTGGCGACGCCGTGCCGTGCACCTCGGGGTGTCACCGGCCGAGGTGGACATGAACACCTCGCTCGGACGCGGGACCGGGTTTGTCGCACGAGAAGGATTGGCCTTTCTCCTCGCCGCCCCGGTCGCCCTGTGGGGCCGCCTCAACCACCTCATTCCCCTGCGACTCGCGTTGTGGATCGGGCGCGCCACCTCGCGCAGCCCGGATGAGCCGGCCATGCACACGCTCGTGGGCGGGTTCGTGCTCGTCCTCCTCCTCTACCTGGCACTCGCCCTGGTGGTGGGACGGAGCGCCGGTTGGGGATGGGCGCTGGTTTACCTCGTGTCGCTGCCAGCGGCGGCGTCCCTGGACTTCTGGCTCAGCGATCGCTGGCGGGCCTTTGTGCGACGCGCCCGCGGGTACCTCGCGCTGCGACGCCATCCGACCGAGGCGCAGGCGCTCCTCGAGGAACGTGAGGTGCTGCGCAACGAGGCTCGGCAACTCGAGGCCCTGTTGAGCTCACGCGCGGCAGCCCCGGCTGATCCTGTCGCCTGATCCCGGCCGTCTCAGGGGATGCGGGGCGACGGCGGCGGCAGGAAATGGCCGAGGAGGTCCCAGTGCCAGGCATCGCGCCGCTCCCCGGTCCTGGGGTCCTTGAGCGGCTTGAACTGCAGGCGCTCGGCGGGCAGTCCAACCGCGCGGCCGTAGGCCAGCAGCAGCTCGCGGTCCACCGACACCAGGTGCGCCATGGGGCGCCCCTTCCAGACGTGCCGATGCAACCAGAGCCCGCCATCCATGGCGTGGATCATCCCGTCGCGTCGCTTCTCGTACTCCCGGAGGGAAAATGAAGATGGGGGCGCCTGTCGCATGCGCCCCCATCATAACCACGCGAGCCACGGCCGCTTACTGGCAGGCGATCAGACCCTCGATGGTGGCCGGTGCGAGGGCGGGTGCCCCCCCCATGAACAGGGCGCACTGGATGGGATACGCCTGCGGGTGCGTCACCGTCGCCGACCACCCGCCCGGGGTTGCCACGCCGAACGTGATCACGACGCCAGGCGATGGATCGAAGTTGAGGGAGCCGACGCTCGAGGTGTACGTGCCGTTCTCGTAGAAGTAGGCCTCCTGGGCGGTGGCCATGTTGCGCAGGTCCGACTTGAGGGCGGCGGCGTTGGCCTTGCCCTTGGTGTTCTGGAACTTGGGGACCGCGAAGGCGGCCAGGATGCCGATGATCACGACGACGATCAGCAGCTCGATCAGTGTGAATCCTGCCCGGGATTTGCGCATGGGGATCGTCGTTCGCAGGTGACAACCGTGGTGACGCTGTCTGCATAAGCAACTGCGGGGCCGCAATCGGGCCCAGCCGTCCAAAGTCAGTAACGGCAACCACTTGACGACAGCTGCGTGACAGGGGTCACAAAGCCCCCATGCGTCGAATCGCGCCGGATAGTGCAGGTTGCAACCCGGAACTCAGTGCTTGGCGTCCACCCAGTTGGGGCCGACCCCGAGGTCAACCTCGAGGGGAACCGACAGCTTGGCCGCCCCCTCCATCTCGGTCTTGACCAGGGGCACGAGGGTGGCGACCTCAGCCGCAGGCGCCTCGAACACCAGTTCGTCATGCACCTGGAGGAGCATGCGGGAGGCCAGCCCTTCACGCCGGATGCGGGCCTGGATCCGGATCATGGCGACCTTGATCAGGTCGGCGGCCGATCCCTGGATCGGTGCGTTGGTGGCCACGCGCTCGCCAAAGGCCCGCATGTTGAAGTTCTTCTCCTTCAACTCGGGGATGTAGCGGCGGCGATGGAAGATGGTCTCCACGTACCCGTTGGCCTTGGCAAAGGTGACCATGCCGTCGAGGTACTCACGCACACCCTTGAAGCGCTCGAAGTACGTGGTGATGAAGGCCTTCGCCTCGGCATTGCTGATCTTGAGCTGGCGCGAGAGGGCGTGGGCCCCCTGCCCGTAGATCGTCGCGAAGTTGATCGTCTTGGCGCGGGCCCGCATCTCCGAGGTGACATCGTCCGGGGCCACGCCGAAGATGATGCTCGCGGTCTGCCGGTGGATGTCGACCCCGCGGGTGAAGGCATCGACGAACGCCGGGTCCTGCGAGAGATGGGCGAGGAGCCGCAGCTCCACCTGCGAATAGTCGGCGGCGATGAGCGCGCAGCCCGCGGCGGGCACGAACCCCCGCCGGATGTCGCGGCCCAGCTCCCGGCGCACCGGGATGTTCTGCAGGTTGGGGTCGCTCGAGGACAAACGCCCCGTTGCTGCCACGGTCTGGTTGAAGGCCGTGTGCAGGCGGCCGTCCCGTGGCAGGACGAGGTCCGGCAGCGTGTCGAGGTAGGTGGACTCCAGCTTGGCCACCTCCCGGTATTCCATCAGGAGCGCGGGCAAGGCGTGGCCCTCGTCGGCGAGTTCCTGCAACACCGACGCGTCGGTGCTCGGGCCGGTCGCTGTCTTCTTCTTGACGGGCAGCTGCAACTTCTCGAAGAGGATGGTGCGCAGCTGCGGGTTGGAGTTGACGTTGAACACCTCCCCCGCCGCCGCGTGGATTTCCCGTTCCACTCGCTCGCGCTCGGCCTGGAAGCGCGTCTTGAGCGAGCGCAGCCAGGCGACGTCGATCGCGATCCCCGTCCACTCCATCTCGGCAAGCACCTCGACGAGGGGGAGCTCGATCTCCTGGAGCAGCGGGCCGGCCGTGCCGCGAGCCAGCTCGGGCGCGAGGCGCTCGGCCACGTCATGCGCCGCGCGTGCCCAGGTGCCCGCGAAGGTGGCGGCGACCTCCACGGGGACGTATTCGTAGCCCAGCTCGCCCTTCCCCTTGCCGCGCAGTTCGTCCACGGCCGGGAGGGGGCGGTCGAGGAACTCGAGGGCCAGCACGTCGAGCGTATGCGCGCGCCGGCCGGGGTCCAGCACGTAGCTGGCGAGCATCGTGTCCAGGTGCAGGCCCCGCAGCGTGAGCCCGTCCTGCCGGAGGAGCAGCATCGCCGCCTTGAGGTTGTGGCCCGTCTTGCGCACCGTCGGCGACTCCAGCAGGGCGCGCACGCGCGCCATCCCGGCGTCGCCTAACGACGGCAGGTTGGCCACCTCGGGAACACCGTTCGCCAGCGCCCGCGCGGCAAGGTGGTTGCCCACGGGGCCGGCCGAGCCGCCGGACGCACCACCCAGCAGGTCACCCTGCGGGGGATGCCACGGGCGATGCCGCAACGGCAGGTAGGCGACCTCGCCATCCGGATGCACCAGGGCGAGGCCACACGGCACCTGCCACAACACTGCGTTCGCCATCTCGGGGGCGCGCCCCATCCCCTCCACATGCACGGTGCAGGCCCCGGCCGCCTCGAGGCGGCCGACATACGCGTCGACCTCGGCCTCCGTCGTGAGGACACGCACCGTCACCGGCGCCGCCGCAGGAGTCGCCGGCGCGGCGGAGGTGGTCGGCCCCTGGCCTCCAGCGGCGCCCTCCAGCCCGCGCAACAGCGTCGAGAACTCCAGCTCAACGAAGAGCTGCCGCAGGCGCGTGGTGTCCTGGGCGCGTCGCGTGAGGGCGGACGGATCAAGGACGATGGGCACGTCCTCGCGAATCGTCACCAGCTCTCGCGACAGCCGGGCCTGGTCCCCAAAGGCCAGCAGCGCCTCGCGCGGACGCTTCTTCTGCACCTCGGCGGCGTGGGCCAGGATGCTGTCCAGGTTGCCGTAGGCCGTGACGAGTTCCTGCGCGGTCTTCTCCCCCACCCCGGGAACCCCCGGCACGTTGTCCGAGGAATCGCCGAGGAGCGCGAGGTAGTCCGTGACAAACTGCGGCGGCACGCCGAGCCGCTCGCTGGCATTCTCCACCCCCACCCACGACTCCTCCACGCTGGCCGGTCCGCCACGCCCGGGATTGAGCAGCCACACCCCGGGACGCACCAGCTGCTGGAAGTCCTTGTCCCCCGAGACGATGACGACGTTGATCCCCTGCGCGGTGGCCTGGCGGGCCAGCGTGCCGATCACGTCATCGGCTTCGTAGCCGTCCTGCGCGATCACGGGCACCCCAAAGGCCTGCAGCAGCTCCCGGATGCGGGCCAGCCCCTGGTCGAAGTCCGCCTGCAGCTCCTCGGTGAGCTTCTCGCGGGTCGCCTTGTAGGCCGGGTACACGTCCTTGCGAAAGGACGATCCCGCGTCGTGGACCCACGCGACATAGTCCGGATGGTGCTGTCCCAGCAGGCGCTGGAGGAAGTTGACCACCCCCCAGGCGGCCGAGGTGTTCTCTCCCCGGGCCGTGCGCAGCGGACGCGAGAGCAGCGCGAAGAACGCGCGATAGATCAGGGCGTAGCCGTCCACCAGGAACAGCGTGGGGGACGTGGGGAGCGTGGGGGTGGGCGACGGCACGATCGAAAACGGAGGGTGGGCGAACCTTCAACTCTACTTCGCGCCGGGGGCGGCGGGAACGGAAAACCGCCGGGGCGCATGCCCCGGCGGCTGGGTCATCCCTCGGGACGAGCTGCTACTGCACCATCAGGCGTCGGGCCGTCGTCTCGAATTCGGTTTCCGACGAGAGCGTCATGCGCCAGCGGCCAAAGCCGGTCTGGTCCACGAAGACGATCGCGAGCCGATGCTGGCGGTATTCCCAGATCTGCGTGCGACCCCGCTGGTTGAGGTCGTTGATGTTGGGCTCGAGGATCTGGTCTGGCGTCCCGAGCGACACAAACGCGCGGCCCCGATCGGTGAGCCAACCCGGCCCCCCTTCCTCCCGGAAGCGGAGGTTCGCCTGGGCCATGCGACCGAAGTACTCTCGCAGCCCTTCGTGGGCCGCCGTCTCCGGAATGGGGTCGGAGTCGCGAATGAACTCCGCCCAGAGTCGTGCCCGCGCCTCGGGTGCCGCGTCGCGCATCGCCGAAAGGCGTGGGGCACTCACGTAGTACCGCAGGTAATCGAGCATCTCGGTGTAGGTCGCCACCGGAAGGTCATCACCGAAGGCCACGAAGATCGGGGCGCGCAGCGTGTCGGATCCGCCCGCCCGATTGACATACGCCACCATCACCCCGACCCCAAGCTTCTGCAGCGGCACCTGGATCACGCCGCTGAAGAGGTTCCCCTGCCGGGTGAGCGAGACAGAGTCGCTCCACAGGACGCTCGACGTGCCCTCGGGGCGGACCTGGATGCGGACGGGGAACGTCGGGCTGTTGCCGTACCCTTCGACGTACAACGGCAGGAGCGTATCGCGCCCAAACACGACCGTGCTGCGCGGCGTGGCCAGGATGCGCGGCATCGAATCCCGACTGGTCCGCGGCGTGGCCTCGAAGAAGGCCACCGGCGAGCTCAGGGCGCCGTCGGCCAGGCGTGGCACCCCGATGGTGGCTTCGATCGCGCTCCCGTTGTTCACCGAGTCTCCCTTCACGGTGAGCCGCAGGTCGTAGGTGCCGGGCGCCAGGGGAACAACGCGCCGGAACAGCACACTCTCGTCGGTGCGCTGCGTCTCGCGGAACGCGAGCACCCGAATGGTCTCATCGCTGGAGAGGTTGGCGACCACGTCGGTGCCGCGCTTCACCTCCACGCCCACCCGGTACCCGCTCCGGTATCGATCCCCTTCGCGTGAAAAACGGAGCGCCCGGTTGGCGAGCGAGATCGTGAGCACCATCAGGGTCGAGTCCGTCGACCGCCCCGCGAAGAAGGTGAGGTTCCCCACGAACGGCGTCTCTCCCCCCTCCGCCAGTAGTCCCAGGCGCCGATAGAGCGTCACCGCGTCGGTCTGGACCGGGACGCGCCGTTGCCCGGCAGGCTGGGCGGCGGCCGCCGCCGGCTCGGGGCCGCGTCCAGGAGGAGCACCGCGTCCCGGGCCGCCACATGCCGTGGTGACGAGGGTGAGCAGCGTGCATCCCGCGATGAGGCGAGGAGAGGTCAGACGCATGGGCAGGGCATCAAGAGGACCGGTGGGGCCGGCTGGCCTGATATATACCCGCGCGCCAGCCGGTTCCCTACCATCGGATTCGCGCCCGGGGCGTTCGAGGGCTTCGTTTGCTTGCTGCCACTGACCCCCGGGATTAGGTTCGCCCGCGTGTCGGAGAACTTCGAGGGCCGTGACATTGCCGGCTACGCGCTGAGACAGTTGGTGGGCGAGGGTGGTACGGCGGTGGTGTATCGCGCCGAGCACCCCAGCCACGGCACCGTGGCGTTCAAGCTGCTCAAGCCCAAGCTCCGGCAGGAGCGGACCGCCGTCGCCCGGTTTACGCGTGAGGCGGACTTCGGCAAGCGCGTGGTGCACCCGAACGTGATCCGGACGATCGAGATCGGGCAGGCGGATGGCCTGCACTACCTCGTGATGGAATGGGCGCTGGGTGAGCTGCTCGAGAAGTACGCCAAGCGCAAGGCGCCGCTGCCCCTGACCGAGGTGGCGCACATCATGGAACAGCTGGGCGCGGCCGTGAAGTCCGTGCACGATGCGGGACTGGTCCATCGCGACCTCAAGCCGGACAACGCGATGTACGACCCGGACACGGGCGTGCTGAAGCTGCTCGACTTCGGGATCGCCGCGGCCACGGACACGACCCAGGACGAGCGCCTGACGCGCGCCGGCTACTTCGTCGGCACGCTGATGTACGTCGCCCCCGAGGCCCTCTCGGGCGAGCTCGTCACGCCGGCCGCCGACCAGTATTCGCTCGCCACCATCGCGTACCTGCTGCTCACCGGGGTCCTGCCGTACCTCGCCAAGAACCCGCGGGAGATGTTCACGCAGCTGCTGTCGCAACCCCCGATTGCGCTCAACAAGGCGAAAGCAGGGCTGGTCTTCCCGGAGGCCGTGGATCGCGCGGTGATGCGCGGGCTCGCGCGCCAGCCGGCGGAGCGGTTCGCCGACGTCGTGGCCTTCACGTCCGCCCTCGCCGAGGCGGCGCGGGCCCCGGTGGATGCCGCCCCGGCCGCGGACGAGGCGGGCGGCGAGAGCGGCCTGTTCTCCCGCGTGCGCGGCCTGTTCCGGCGTTAGGCACTCCCGCCGCCCCTCCATGTCCCAGCCGTCCCTGGCCGCCCTGCTTGCCGAGCGTAGTGCACGCCGCGGCGATTTTGTGCTCGCGAGTGGGCGCCGCAGCACGTTGTACATCGACGCCCGCCTGACGACGATGAGCCCGGATGGCCTCGCGCTCATCGGGGCCCTCGGGCTCGCCGCGGTGCGCGCGCACTTCCCGGACGCGGATGCGATCGGCGGCCTGACCCTGGGGGCCGATCCGGTCTCCTATGCCATCGCGCGCGAAAGTGCGGGCAGCACCCGACCGCTGCGCGCCTTCACCGTGCGCAAGGAAGCCAAGACGCACGGCACCGGCCGGCTCATCGAGGGCCCCTTTCGCGAAGGCGATCGCGTCGTCGTCATCGAAGACGTGATCACCACGGGCGGCTCGGCCCTCAAGGCGATCGACGCGCTCCGCGCGGCCGGGGCGCAGGTGCTTGGTGTCCTGGCTGTCGTCGATCGCGAGGAAGGCGGGCACGAGGCCATCGCGGCCGCGGGGTGCCCCGTGGTCAGCCTGGCGCGGGCTGCCGAGGTCGTGGCACACCTTCCTCCGGCCTGACGCGCGGACTGCGGCGTCGGTTCACCAGTGGGTCGAAGGTGGCCCACGCCTGCCGGTAGGGCACCACCAGGTCGTCGCTGAGTCGCTGCAGCATCCCGCGCGCATCGTAGCGATCGCGGAACTGCTGCGCCGTGAGGCCCAGGGCGTGGCGCAGGTGCCGCCCGAAGCTCTGGGCGGAGGAATAGTCCATCTGCGTGGCGACGCGCGAGATCGAGAGGCCCGGGTTCTCGAACCAGTGGGCGGCGAAGACGAGCCGGGCATAGGTGAGCAGTCGCCGTGGGGGCGGCAGCGCGGCCCGGAAGAACCGGCTCATCATGGTGCTGGGCAGCACCTGCAGCGCCTCGGCGAGGTCGCTCACCCCGCCCGGGCGCGCGGCGTGGTCAAAGAGCACCTCGGCAAACCGTCGCATGCCGGGGCGTGCCCCCGGGACTTCGCCGAGGAGGTGGGCCACGGCGAGATGTTGCAGGTCGGTGGAGCGCTCACGGGCCAGCAGGTTCCGCAGCTCGCGCCAGCCCGTGGGCTCGCGCACGTCGACCAACGTGCGAATGCCGCACTGCCCCAGCGTCAGCACCGCCCGCGCCGTGCCACGATCCACCTGGGAAAGCAGGGCCACCGTGGGCACCTGCGGGAACTCGCGCACGACGCGCGCCACCCGCGAGATGTCCGGCACCTCGCGACAGAACGCCGTGGACACCACCACGGCGCGAGCGCGACAGAGCCGGAGGTCGCGCAGGACGTCGTCGACCGAGGTGCGATGGGTGGTGGCAAACACGCCGCTGCCGGCCGCATCCACCCGCATCTGCTCGTCGGGGGTCAACATCGTCGTGATCGCAGAGAGCGGCGGCTGGGCCCTCCTCCACTCGGTCATCGGGCGACTCCGGGTGACAGGTCGCCGACATGATGCGCCCGGTTGTCAGGCCGCCGTCACGGGGTGACGTCGCGGCGGGGTCCCGTGATGTGACGGGCAACACGCTCGGGCCCCCCACCGGTACCGCTATATTCCCACCTGTCAGGCGGGTAGTGGCTGGACGGTCGCGGGGGTAACACCCCGAGGAAAGTCCGGGCTCCATTGGGCAGGTCGCCAGGTAACACCTGGACGCGTCACGCGAGTGGCGCGATGGAAAGTGCCACAGAAAACAGACCGCCCGTTGCGTCGCAAGGCGCGCGGGTAAGGGTGAAACGGCGGGGTAAGAGCCCACCGCAATCCTGGCAACAGGGTTGGCACGGCAAACCCCGGCCGGAGCAAGGCCAAGTAGGCGGCGAGAGCGCCCAACTCGACAAAGACGCCGCGGGTAGGCTGCTGGA
>JAEUJL010000853.1 GCA_016794835.1 Gemmatimonadota bacterium
CGCGCCGGGCGCTCCGCGGACGGCTCATAGTGCGGGTCCGCGGCATGCGCGCCGACCGACACGTTAGGCGGCGCATAGGTCTCCAGCCCCGCCCGCGCAAACGCCGCGAGGATGGACGCCTGGACGTCGTGTTCGTGGATCACCTCGCCACGCCGCACTGCGGCCCCGGTGTCCCGGAGGGCCGCCTGGCCGATCGCCGCCACGTGCACCGCGGCCCGTTGGTGGGCCGCGAGCTGGGCCGGCGTCCACACCGCATAGAATCGGGAGACGAGTTCACCGGACGAGACCACGGTCGCCCCCGCGGCCCGCACCATCTCGAGGACGCCGGCCGGGACCCGGTCCAGGTACGGCACCGCGTCCCCGCTCGAGTACTCCATGGCCACCCGTCGCCCGGCGATGTGGCGCGCCAGCCATCCCTCGAGGTCAACCCACGCGCTGTAGCGTTCCCGATCCCAGCCGGCGGGCCAGTCGCGCCATGCCCCCTGCTCGATGTTGTGCGTCAGGGCTACCGGGACACCCACGGCCGGCACGAGCACGAAAATGCGCCGCGACAGGGGCCCGGGCAGCCCGATCACTTGTTGGGCGATCGGGTTGAGCCCGCGGAAGTCATAGAGAAGCCAGCCATCGAGCCCGGCCGCCCGCAGGGCCGCCTGGATCTCCGGGAGGGACGTCGTCGTCAGGATTGGCATCGTGCCACCCGGGTTAGTTGGTGGTTCCCTTCCACTCCATGCGCCATTGGCAGGTGCCCTCCCCACGCGACGCGCACCGCACGTGGTCCACCCCCCCACCGGCATTGACCGTCAGGCGCAACAGTTCCTTGAGGGAGGCCTCGTAATACGTGCACCCGATCGAGCGAGGGGCCGCATCCGCCGTCACGGAGCCGGGCACTTCCATGAGCACGTTCGAACCTACACGAGAAATGCGCCCATCCAGGTGCCGGGCCGCCAGGCGCCGCACCTTGCGCAGGGCGATGGGGCGCGCCACCAGGGCCGGGAGGAGCAACATGAGCCGGCGCGAGATCCCACCCAGGGTCCGGTACGACTCGGACGCCAGGTGTCGCCCGGCCGCGCGAAACACGGCCTCCGCATCCGGACGCCGCCCAAGCAGGCGGGCCAGCCCCACCGCCTCGTCGAACGAGGTGCGCTGCCCTCGGCGCACCGCCTCGGTGAACCGCTTGATCTGGTTGTAGACGGTGTCGCTCAGGCCGAGGCGCTTGTTGCGCAGCTCCCCCACGAGTTCCGCTTCGAAATCCTCGACCGGCGTATCGACATTGCGAACGGCTTCGAGGAACGAGAGCGGGAGTAGGGCGTCGACCGTGTCAGGCATAGGGATGGGACCGAAGGTAACGGCCCCCCACAGGCGCTTCAAGCAGATTGGCAATCCCGGACACACCAGGGCAACCTTTCCGCCATGCAACCCGGCCACCCCGCATGACCGAGGCACGTCTCCTGGCGAGCGTGGCCCTCGCGGGTCTCGCTGGAGTCGCCACCTGGCGATTCCGCATGCTTTCGATCGTTGGCTCCGCGCTCGCCGCGCTCCTTGGCGTCGCCGCCCTGCGCGCCGGCGATCGGTGGGCCCTGCTCCTCCTCGCGTTCTTCCTCCCCGCGACGGCGCTCTCGCGCTGGCGCCGCAGCGCCAAGGCGCGCCTCGCGAGTGGCGTGTTGTCCCCCAACGCGACACGCACCGCCATCCAGGTCGCGGCGAACGGCGGCGTATTCGGCGTGGCGGCGCTCGCCGCCGCGGCTGGCGTGTCGTCCTGGCCCGAGCTCGTCGGCGTCGCCGCCCTCTCTTCGGCCGCCGCCGACACCTGGGCCACGGAGGTCGGCATTGGCTCCGGGGCCACCCCGTGGTCCTGGCGCACGCGCGGCCCGGTTCCCCCCGGCACCTCGGGAGCGGTCACCCTGCCCGGAACAATCGCCATGTGCCTGGGGGCGGCCTGGATGGGAACGGCGGCGGCGCGCGCGGGGTTCGAACCTGAAGCGGCACTGCTCGGCGCGCTGGGTGGCGTGGGCGGGGCCCTGTGTGACACTCTCCTTGGGGCCACGGTGCAACATCGCCGGTGGTGTCCGCGCTGCGAGAAACTCACGGAGCGAGACGTGCACGATTGCCACACCCCAACCGTCGGACGGAGCGGATGGCGCCTGATGGACAATGATGCGGTGAACCTGCTGAGCACCGTGGCGGGGGCAGCGATCGCCCTCGCCCTGCAGGCGATCGTCCGGTGACACGGTCCCTCCTCCTGCTCCTGCCGCTGGCCCTGGCCTGCGACGGCCCGGGGGTCGTGGGGCCAACCACCGCGCGCCTCGGTCGGGTGGGAGGCAGCAACACGTCCACGGCCCTCCTCGGGTCGTGGCGCCGCACCCTGTTCTTCCTCGACGACTTCAACTACAGCCGCTCGAGCGAGACGACCTACCAGTTCGCAGCAGATGGCACGGCGATCCGCGTGCAGGTGGCGCGCAACCATACCCTGGGCCTCGCCGACATCCTCGTCAGTGCGGGACGATGGCGCCTCGAGGGGACCCGCCTCGTGATCGACTTCGTCTCGCCGTCGACCTTTCAGCTCGCCCTCGACATGCGACTCGTCGGCGACCAGCTCGAGCTGGGAGGCCAGGTGTTCCTGCGCGTCCTGGAGTGACTCGCCACGACGCCGAGGTGATCGTCGTCGGGGCAGGCCCGGCGGGCTCCGCCATCGCGGCGTTCCTCGCACGCGCCGGCACCGATGTGCTCGTGGTGGATCGCGCCGAGTTCCCGCGCGACAAGCCGTGCGCCGAGTACCTCAGTCCCCAGGCGGCGCAGCCGCTGGATGACCTGGGGATCCTCGGTGCCGTGGAGGCGGCCGGCGGCGCGGCCCTGACCGGCATGTCGGTCACGACCCCGGACGGCACCGAGTTCCGCGGCGACTTCCTGGCCCGGCACGGCTTCCGCGGGTTTCGCGACGCCGGCATCGCCCTCCGCCGCACCGTGCTGGACGCGATGCTCCTGGACCATGCGCGCCGACTGGGCGCCCGGGCCGAGCTGGGGACCGGGGTGCGCGACCTCATCCGGACCGGCGGGCACGTCGTTGGTGTTGAGCTGCAGGGGGGTGGCTCGCGTCGCGCGCCCCTGGTGATCGGGGCCGACGGGTTGCGCAGCATCGTCGCGCGACGGCTGGGACTCGTGCG
>JAEUJL010000864.1 GCA_016794835.1 Gemmatimonadota bacterium
CTCACGTCGTCTCGACGACAAGGAGATCCAGCTCAAGCGACAGAACAAGATCTTCTTCCAGATCTCCGGCGCCGGCCATGAGGCGATCACCGTCGCCACCGGCCTCCTCATGAAGCCGGGGTACGACTGGTTCTACACCTATTACCGCGATCGCGCGCTGTGCCTCGCGCTCGGGATGACCCCGGCCGAGATGTTGTATGAAGCCGTCGGCGCCGCGGTCGACCCGAACTCCGGGGGCCGCCAGATGCCCTCCCACTTCGGGCACAAGGCCCTCAACATCGTCAGCGCGTCGTCACCCACCGGGACCCAGTTCCTGCAGGCCGTGGGCTGCGCCGAGGGGATCCATCGCGCGAGCGAGCTCGGGATCACCGAGGGCCATGCAAAGGACGAGATCGTCTATGTCTCGTCAGGCGATGGCACCACGTCCGAGGGTGAGTTCTGGGAGTCGCTGAACACCGCGTGCAACCTCAAGCTCCCGGTGGTCTACTGCATCCAGGACAACCAGTACGCGATCTCGGTCCCGGTGGAGGTGAACACTGCCGGCGGCTCGATCTCGAAGCTCGTCGCGTCCTTCCCCGACCTGTACATCCAGGAAGTCGACGGCTGCGACTTCTTCGCCAGCTACGAGGTGATGAAGCGCGCCGTGGAGCACGCGCGGGCCCGCAAGGGACCGGCCTTCGTCCACGCGCACGTAATCCGGCCGTACTCGCACTCGCTCTCCGACGACGAGGTGCTCTACCGTCCGGACGAGGAGCGCGCCAAGGACGCCGCCCGCGACCCGATCACGACCTTCCCGGCCTGGCTGCTCGCCGAGGGGTACGCGACCGAGGCAGACCTCACGAAGATCCAGGAGGAGGTGGACGCCGACGTGCTGGCCGCGACGGACGATGCCTTGTCGCAGCCACAGCCCGACGCCTCCACGGTCCACTTCGGGGTGTACTCCCCGGACGTCGATCCCACGGGTGACGCTTTCGACACAGAGGACGACCCGCACTCGTCAGGCAACGAGACGACGATGGTCGACCTGATCAACGCCTGCTTGCGCGACGAGATGCGGCGCAACCCCAAGCTCACGGTCTTCGGGCAGGATGTCGCCGACGTCTCCCGCGAGCAGTACCTGGGCAAGGTCAAGGGCAAGGGGGGCGTCTTCAAGGCGACGCACGGACTCCAGAAGGAGTTCGGGTCCGACCGCGTCTACAACACGCCGCTCGCCGAGGCCAACATCGTCGGCCGCGCCATCGGGATGGCACACCGGGGCTTCAAGCCGGTGGTCGAGGTGCAGTTCTTCGACTACATCTGGCCAGCCTACATGCAGATTCGCGACGAGCTCGCGACGATGCGCTGGCGCTCGAACAACAACTTCTCGTCCCCGGTCGTCGTCCGCACGACCTACGGCGGGTACATCCGCGGCGCCATCTACCACTCGCAGACCGGGGCCTCCCTCTTCACGCATTGCCCGGGGTTGCGGGTCGTCTGTCCGTCGAACGCCCTCGACGCCAACGGCCTGCTCCGCACCGCGATCCGCTGCGACGA
>JAEUJL010000385.1 GCA_016794835.1 Gemmatimonadota bacterium
CAGGGGCCGGTGAGAAGGAACCGCTCGCACGAATCGCGACGTCGCGCCATCTTCGTCTCCCCTCATGACGTCCGACACCCAGAAACCCTGGTCCCGCATCATCGCCGTCTTCGACGAGATGTGCGCGCTGCCGGACGCGGAGCGCCGCCGTCAGCTTGAGCTGCTGGCCACGGCCGAGCCAGCGGTGCACGCCGAGGTCGCCAGCTTGTTGCAGGCCCTCGATCACACCTCGCTGGATCACTCGCCGGTGGCTGGCGCGGCCCTCCCCGCGCCGTCGTCTCCCTTGGGCGCCGGGGCGCGCCTGGGCCCCTGGGTGATCATCCGTCGCATAGGCGAGGGCGGCATGGGGACCGTGTATGAGGCGGCCCGAGGCGACGCCGCATACGAGGGGCGCGTGGCTATCAAGACCCTCGCCGCCCGGGCGGTGACCCCGAGCGCCACCCGCCGGTTCGTCCAGGAACGGCAGATCCTCGCGTCGCTGCAGCACCCGCACATCGCCGCCCTGCTGGACGGCGGGACGACGGACGACGGCCTGCCCTACCTGGTGATGGAGTATGTCGACGGCGCACCGATCGACCAGTGGTGCGATGCGCGCCAGCTCAACATCGGCGCGCGGCTCGACCTGTTCCGGCAGGTGTGTGACGCGTTGCAATACGCGCACCGCAACCTGGTGGTCCACCGGGACCTCAAGCCCAGCAACATCCTCGTCACGTCCGATGGCCGCGTGAAGGTGGTGGACTTCGGGATCGCCAAGTTGCTGGACGAGACGACCGAGTCCGGGGCGCCGACCGACACCCGCGTCCCGTTGACCCTGGCCTATGCGAGCCCGGAGCAGGTGCGGGGGGCGACCATCACCACGGCCAGCGACGTGTATTCGCTGGGCGTCGTGCTGCACCACCTGCTGGCGGGGAGCACGCCCTACACCGTGGATGCCACCACGCCCCTGCAGCTGATGGCGGCGATCACCGAGGGTGTCCCGGTGCCCCCGTCGCAGACGGCGTCGGACGCGCGCGCCCTGGCGCGGGGGCTCCCGCATGCCCGTTCCCTGCGGGACGCGCTCGCACGGGAGCTGGACGCCATCGTCCTCATGGCCCTGCGCAAGGAGCCGGACCGCCGCTATGCCGGCGCCGACGCGCTCGGGGACGACATCCTTCGCTTCCTGCGCGGGCTCCCGGTGATCGCTCGCGCGGACACGCTCGGGTATCGCACGCGCAAGTTTGTCCGGCGGCAACGCGCCCTCGTGGCCGGGGTCAGCGTGGCGTTTGCCGCCGTCACCCTCGGGGCGGTGGCCAGCCTGCGCCAGGCGCAGCGCGCCACGGCAGAGGCCGCACGCTCCGAACGGTTTGCCGGGTTCCTGCAAACGGTGCTGGGATCCAGCGACGCGTTCCTTGAAGGAACGGCGATTTCCCTCGGCCCCACGGCGAGCGTGGCGGAGCTGCTCGATTCCGCCGCGACCCGCGTGCCGCGGGAGTTTGCCGACGATCCCCGCATCCGCGCGCGCCTGTACGGGACGATCGGGTCCGCCTTTCTCTCGCGCAGTCGGATGGCGGAGGCCACCTTCCTCCTCGACTCGGCGGCGACCCTGGCCAACGCCACCTATGGTCCCGCAAGTCCGCAACGCGTGACGGCGTTGCTCGACGGCGCGGAATCGCTCCTGCATCGCAACCGGTTCCGGGAGGCGGAGCAACGTGTGCAGACGGCGCTGGCCGCGCTGGAGTCGAGCGGACAACGCGGCACGCCGCTCCATGTGCGCGCGCAGCTCGAGCTCGCGTCGCAGGCCTACGTGCAGGCCGACCTGCGGCGGGTCGACTCGCTCGTCCGGTTGGCGTTGTCCGCCGACAGCGCGCTTGATCGGGCGCCGACGATTGTTCGCGCCTCGCTGCTCAATCGCCTCGGCTCGATCCAGGCGCTGACGGTAGGTGTTACCGAGTCCGAGAAGACGCTACGGCACGCCCTGAAGACCCACGAGTCCGCGCGGGCGAGTTTCACGGTCGAGCAAGCCGACATCCTGAACAACCTGGCCTCGTCGATCATGGCCCAGGGCCGATGGGCCGAAGCGGACTCGATCTGCCAGCGAGGCGCCGCATCCACCATCCGCACGTTCGGGCCCGCATCGCGCGAGGCCGCGATCTTCGACGTGTGCACGGGCAGCTTCGCCTTGATGAGGGGCGACACGGCCGTCGCGCGTCAGCGCATCATGCGGGCACTGCGCATTGCGGATTCCGTGCCGGAGGTGTTCCTGACCCATCGCCTGCGTCCACGGGAGGCCCTGATCGGGCTCGAGTCCGCCGTGGGGCGATGGGCCGCGGCGGACTCCATTGCCGCCGAGCTGCACCAGCTCGCGCGCGGCAGCAACTGGACATCGCGGCTCAACGCCGACATGGCGTACGCCCGCACGCGCGGTTCCCTCGGCAATTTCGCCACCGCCGAATCCTTGTTCCGCGATGCCGCCCGGCTGCAGGACTCGACGGGGATCCGGGTTCCCAACGTCGACCCATGGATCCGCGTGTCCCTCGCCCAGATCCTGGCCGTGACCGACCGCCAGGCCGCGTCGGATTCGCTCACCCGGACCATGAGTCCCGCCGAGCAGAAGCTCGTGAGCGATTTCGTGGCCATTCGGCGCGCGCGGGCCGCCCGGCCGCCGCGTTAGGTTCCCGCCTCCCGTCCCCCTTTCCCGGTCATGCGCGCTGCCGTCGTCCAGGCCACCCTGCTCCTCCTGGCATCCAACGTCTTCATGACGTTCGCCTGGTACGGACATCTCAAGCACCTCAACCATCGCCCCTGGCTCGTGGCGGCATTCCTGAGCTGGGGGATCGCGCTGTTCGAGTACCTCCTCCAGGTCCCGGCCAACCGGATCGGGAACAGCGCCCTGCGCCTGGACCAGCTCAAGATGCTGCAGGAAGTGATCTCCCTGACGGTGTTCATCCCGTTCTCGGTGTATTACATGAAGCGCCAGGTGACGATGGACTTTGCCTGGGCCGGGCTCTGCATGCTCGGCGCCGTGTACTTCATCTTTCGATCCAAGGGGGTGTGATGCGTCGCACGTGGCTGGTGCTCGTGCTCGCCGCGTGTGCGCGCGGTGAGGTGGCCTCGGACGAGGCGGCGCGGCGCGCCGACGCCGCCGGCGATTCGTCGTTTGCGGCGGTGCAGGACCGTGGCGCGGTCGCGATGGGGGTCGACCAGTACACGTCGACGCACCACTTCACGGACCTCCCCGATGGCGGGGTGATCGAACTGCAGCGGGACAGCGTCGACCCGGCGGGC
>JAEUJL010000887.1 GCA_016794835.1 Gemmatimonadota bacterium
GCGCGGTCCCTGCAGCCGGTACACGCGCGTGCCCCGGCCCTCGGCCAACGCGTCAAAGGCCCCGGGGATCACCAGCGTGTGACGGATATCGTCCTGCCGCGACACCCAGCGCGCCTTCTCCACCAGGTAGGTCTTCACCCCGCCGCTGGTCTCCCCGAACCACTTCGTCACGTCCAGCACGGCGGTGGACGCCGCAGGCCGATCCGGTGGCGGCAACGGGTGATGCGCGAGGGAGATCGGCCGGGCATTCGCCAGGGCGGTCACATCCGCCGCCAGCCCGGGCGCGCCCGACGGCAGCGTCGGCGTCAGCAGCGTGGCCATCGGCTCACAGGCTCCCGAGCAACCAGGCCGAGAGCACCGCGAGGGCCTGACCCACGAGGACGTCCCCCGGGTAGTGGACACCGAGCGCCACCCGGGAGAACCCCACCAGGACGGCAAGCATCCCCAGCAACGGAGACCAATCGGGAAATGCCTGCCCCATCCCCAGGGCCACCGATGCGATGGCGGCCGCGTGCCCCGAGGGGAAGGAAAACCGGTCCGGCGCGGCGATCAGGGCCGCCGCCTCGATCCCCTCCGACGGTCGAGGCCGTCCGACGCTCCGCTTGATGAGCTGCACGAGCAGGTGGCTGACGACAAGGGTGATCAGTGCCGACCGTCCCCCGTCAGCCCACACCGCCTTCCCGGAGAGCAGGCACCCCAGCGAGAGGGCAATGGTCACCGTCGCGCCCCCCAGATGGGTCAGCCCGGTCCAGATCCGCTGCGACGACGCCCCGCGACGCGCCCCGGACGCCAGGCGCACGAACATCGCCCGGTCCCTCGCATCGAGGCGGGCGATGACCGGGTGCGCCACACGGAACACCCCCGCAAGTCCCTCGGCGCCTAACATGCGATTGCCAGCGCAGGCGTCGCCATGTCCGGCAGGTTCACGAACGCTTCCGTGATCGGCCGGCCGTGCCATCCCTCGGGAACCTCCGCCCCCAGGGCCCAGGCAACGGTGGCCGGGACGTCGAGCAGCGAGTAGCCATCCGCCAGTCGTCCCGGCTGCACCTGCGGCCCGGCGACGACCAGCGGGATGCGGCGATCATGGGGGTGCGCGCTATCGTGGTTGCGAAAGTCCTGGCCGCCGCCCCCATGGTCGGCGAGGACCAGGAACAGCGTTTCCGGTTCGTCTTCCGTCAGCTGGACCAGCGCGCCTAACGCGGCGTCGATCTCGCGGAGCGCGGCCGCATAGGCGCGCGACGTCCATCCCGCGGCGTGTCCGGCGCGATCGGCGTCCGGCCAGTGGTGCAGGTGGAACCCGTCATCGCGCGCGCGCCCGGAGGCCTCCGCGGCGGCCACGATCTCGCGCGCCGAGTCGCCCTGCAGCGTGGCATGGGTGATCCCGACCATGCGGGCGAACCCTTCGGCCAACTTGCGATAGGCGCGTGGCACCCTCGCCAGGTGCGCCTGCGACGGAACGCCGGCGCGGCCGAGGACCCTGGGCAGCGGATCCAGCGGTGCGGTGGGACGCGGCCAGCAGAAACGGTCGGTCGAGAGGCCGTGGGTGGTGGGTCGCACACCGCTCAGCAATGAACCCATCGCCGCCGCCGTGACGGACGGGGTCACGGTACGGGCCGCCAGGGACCACGCCCCGCGGGCCATGAGATGCTCCAGGTGCGGCATGCCAAACAGCGGCACCGCATCGGCTCGTACACCATCGATCACGACCAGGACGACACGTGCGATGCCTTCGGGCGGGGTGACCATGCCACGCGACCTCGGGAAGGAGTCGCCCGGTAGTTTCGACCGGCGCGTCACGCATCACGTGAGGGTTTGGTCGCGGTGTGGTAACGCCTAACGCGACTCACCGTCGCGCAGCGTCGTGCCTCGTGACCGGGCGGTGACCGCCGCGTGACGGGACGGCGACTGCGCACACCTAGGCTCGCACTCGTCAGGCAGCGCCCGACCGGGCGCGTGACTCGTCAGGCAACCTCCGACTCGTCAGGCATGCCCCGTCTCCTGGTGTGTACCGATACCTGGCCCCCACAGGTCAACGGCGTCTCCGTGGTGACGGCGCTCACCGTCGAGGGGCTCGCCGCGCGCGGCTGGGAGTGTGAGGTCGTCGCCCCCCGCTACCCGCAGCACCTGCCGCCGGTCTTTGGATCCGCCCTCGAACGGGTGGCGCCCGTGACCACCGTCGCCAGCATCCCCATGCCCGGTTACTCGGACATCCGCCTCGCGCGCCCGGGCGACCGGCGGATCACGCGCGCCATCGAGCGGTTCCGGCCCGACCTCGTGCACTGCGCGACGGAGTTTGCCATCGGTTGGACCGGGCTGCGGACCGCCCACCGCCTCGGCATTCCGGTCACCACATCGTACCACACGGATTTCGGCCGCTACACCGACGCGTACGGCGTCCCCTGGCTCCGCGGAACCGTGGACCGACACCTCGCCCGGTTCCATGCGTCCGCGCTCCGCACCTTCACCCCGTCGGACGTCTCCCGGGAAGAGCTCGCCCGCATTGGCGTGTCACACGGCGTGACCTGGGGACGCGGAGTGGACATTGCGCTCTTTCACCGTCGCAAGCGCAGCGAGCTGCTCCGCGAGGCCTACGCCGCCCCGGAGGCGTGCATCTTCCTGCACGTGGGTCGCCTCGCGGCGGAAAAGGGGGTCGAGCAGATCGTGCGGGCGTTCCACCTCGCGCGTCAGCGCCTTCCCGAGGGGGCCATGCACCTGATTGTCGCCGGGTCAGGGCCCCGCGAGCGCGCGGTGCGGGCCGAGGGAACGGAACACGCCACCTTCCTGGGGGCACTCGACCGACTCGAGGTCCTCCCACGGCTCTATGCCAGCGCCGACGTGTTTGTCTTCGCGTCGCTCACGGAGACCCTCGGCCTCGTGATCCTGGAAGCCATGGCGAGCGGGCTGCCGGTGATTGCCACCCCCGCGGGAGGCGTTGCCGAACACCTCATCGATGGCGTCAACGGCCTGGCCTACCCGGCCGCCGACGTTGAAAGCCTGGCGGATCACATGGTGCGCCTCGCGACCGACCACATCCTCCGTCAACGGCTCTCGGTGGGCGCGCGCGCCACCGCCCAACGACTCACCTGGGACAGTGAGCTCGATCGCCTGGACGAGATCTATCGCGCGCTGATCGGCGCCAGCGCCGTCACGCGGTAGCCGGACCCGCTTCGTGGCGCACCGCGTCGGCCGACAACACGGTGGCGCGCCGACGGAGCACTTCGAGCTCCTCCCATCCACAGGCACTCCAGTCCCGTGGGTAGCGCGCCAGGCGCCGCGTACTGCCGCCCGAAAAGAAATAGAGGTTGCCACTCTCGGTGGTCAGGTCGGCGGGACCAACCTCCACCGCCTGCCAGGCGAAGCCGTACGGGTCGAGAAAGCGAATGCTGGATGACACAGGGTAACTCGGGTCGTCGCACCCCCGAGTCTGCCTCCAGGCCTTCGGCACCGGA
>JAEUJL010000402.1 GCA_016794835.1 Gemmatimonadota bacterium
TGCAGGGCCACGGCGCCGGCCAGGAACACCGCCAGGATGATCCACGCGACCCCGGCGATTTCGCGCCGCACGCCACTGGACACGCCGGTCACCGCCTGCGCGCGCGGCCCTGGGCCGTGACCTGTCGCTCCGCGTACACCGGCACCACGGGGTGGGCATCCAACGCGGCCGCCAGCGCCAGGTCCCCGCGATATCCCGCCTCGGCCAACGCCTGTCCATGCGTCGTCTGCTCCAGGCAGGCGAGCAGGTCGCGGCCATAGCGCCGGTCCAGGGCCACCACCGCCCGGGCGGCGTCGTTCCACGTCGCGTCCGCCAGGCGTCGCGAGATGGCGCGCAGCAAGCGGCCGGCACAGACCGCGTCCTCCATGGCGAACTGGCGCTCCGAGCCCGCGCAGACGATGGCGACTGGCAGGCCACGACGCACCGCGCTGCGCAGCACGCCGACGGTCGCCGCGAGGTTCACGAACGCCCCCAGCACCACTTCCGCAGCGCCCTGGACCGCGGTGAGCGCGGCGGTGCCATTGGTCGTGGTCATCAGGATCGTCTTCCCCTCGACCACCTCGCGCGTGAATTCCGCTGGCGAGTTGCCCAGGTCAAAGCCGGAAATGCGTCCCATGCGGCGCTCCCCGGCCAGCAGGACCTCGGACCGCTCAAACGACTTGAAGCGTGCGACGGCATCCTCGGCCGACTCGAACGGGATCACGGCGCGCGCGCCATTGGCCAGGGCCGTGGCGATGCTGGTGGTCGCACGCAGCACGTCGATCACCACGACGATCCGGCCCTGCCATTCGGAGGGCGGCAGCGCCACCACCCCGAAGTAGACATCCACGCGTGCGCTCACGCCGGCTGCTGGAGGATGGTGGTCAGCTCACGCTCGAGGAACTTCGTGTCGAAGTTCCCTTCCCGGAACTCGGGATGCTCCATCACGCGGGCGAGGAAGGGCGCGGTCGTCGTGACCCCCTCGATGATGAAGCTCTCGAGGGCGAGCAGCATGCGGCGCCGGGCCTCCTCGCGGTTCTTCCCCTGCACGATCAGCTTGGCGATCATCGAGTCATAGTACGGCGGCACGCGATACCCGGCATAGGCGTGCGTGTCCAGGCGCACCCCGGGCCCACCCGGCGGATGGAACACGTCAATGCGCCCGGGCGACGGCTGGAAGCCTCGCGACGGGTCTTCCGCGTTGATGCGACACTCGATGACGTGGCCACGCAGCTCCGGCGTCTCGGTCACCGACAACCGTTCCCCGGCGGCCACGCGGATCTGTTCCTTGACCAGGTCGACACCGGTGAGCACCTCGGTCACGGGATGCTCGACCTGGATGCGCGTGTTCATCTCCATGAAGTAGTACGACCCATCGCTATCGAGCAGCATCTCGATGGTGCCGGCGCCGACGTAGTTGATCGACTTCGCGCCGCGCACCGCGGCCTCCCCCATCGCCGCACGCAGCGCCGGCGTCATGGCCGGGCTGGGCGCTTCCTCGATGAGCTTCTGGTGGCGCCGCTGGATCGAGCAGTCGCGCTCGCCGAGGTGGATGACGTTCCCGTGCGTGTCGCCAAGGATCTGGAACTCGATGTGCCGGGGACGTTCCAGGTACTTCTCGACGTAGACGTCGCCGTCACCAAAGGCGGAAAGCGCCTCCGAGCGCGCCAGGCCGAACGAGCGCAGGAACTCCTCGGCCTCCCGCGCCACCCGCATCCCCTTGCCGCCCCCCCCGGCCGAGGCCTTGATGATCACCGGGAACCCGATCTCCTTCGCGAACTCCAGCGCCGCGTCAGGATCGTCGATCGGTCCGGGGGTGCCCGGGACGGTGGGCACCCCGCACCCCTGCATCGTCTTCCGCGCTTCCGCCTTGTTGCCCATCAGGCGGATCTGTTCGGGCGTCGGGCCGATGAAGGTGATGTTGGACGCCGCACAGGTCTCGGCAAACTCGGCGTTCTCCGCCAGGAAGCCGTAGCCCGGGTGGATGGCATCAGCGCCGGTGATCTCCGCCGCCGCGATGATCCGCGGGATGCGCAGGTACGAGTCGCGCGCGGGGGCCGGTCCGATGCAGACATCATCGTCGGCAAATCGCACATGCAGCGACTCGCGATCCGCTTCGGAGTACACCGCCACCGTCTGCACACCGAGTTCGCGGCAGGCGCGGATCACCCGCAGGGCGATCTCACCGCGATTCGCGACAAGGACTTTCTTGAACATGGCTGTGGAGCGGGAGGAAGCCGTTCACCCTGCCGCCCCAGCGGCCGGGTCAACCCAGTTCGTCAGTTTCGAAGTCGTTCCACGAGTTGTCGCTCGACCCAGCCACCCCCTGCACCCGCAGCGCGAACTCGTTCGGGTTGGTGGCGTAGAATAGCGCGTTTTCGTAGGAAATGACCCCCTTCGAGTACCACGACATGAGCGACTGATCGAAGCTCTGCATCCCGTACTGGACGGTCCCTTCCTTGATGAGGTCCGGGATATTCAGGGTCTTCGACACATCACGGATCTGCTCGCGGACCGCCGCCGTGTTGATGAGAATCTCGCTCGCGGGCACGCGGCCCGGACGGTCCGAACGCGGGACCAGTCGCAGCGACACCACCGCCGCCAGGGCGGTCGACAGCGCGAACCGCACCTCGTTCTGCTGGTGCGGCGGATAGAACGACAGGATGCGGTTGATCGTTTGGGTTGCGTCCGTCGTGTGCAGCGTGCTGAACACGAGGTGCCCGGTGTCCGCCGCCTTGAGCGCCGTATCGAGCGTATCGAGGTCGCGAATTTCGCCGATGAGGATGACGTCGGGGTCCTGCCGCAGCACACGCCGCAGCGCCTGCCCGAAGCTCCCGGTGTCGATCCCGACCTCGCGCTGGTTGATGTGGCACTTCACGTCGCGGTGCAGGAACTCGATCGGGTCCTCGATCGTGATGATGTTCGCGTGGCGCCGTTCGTTCATCACCTGCAGCATGGAGGCCAGGGCGGTCGACTTCCCCGAGCCGGTGACCCCGGTGACGAGCACGAGTCCGCGCGGCAGCAACGCCACTTCCTCCACGATCCCCGGCAGGTTCAGCTCGGCGATCGACTTCGCCTGGTGCGGCACCGTCCGGATGGCAAACGCGATCGTGCCGCGCTGCTGGTAGGCGTTGACGCGGAAGCGGCCGATCCCCGGCACGCCGGTGGCGAAGTCCGCCTCGCGAAACTCGGCGAACTCCTTCACCTGCTTCGGGCTCATGAGCTCCTTGGCGAGGGTGCTCATGTCCTCGGGGCGGAGCCCGGGGAGCGGAAGCGGCGAGAGGTCGCCGTTGATACGCAATGTCGGGGGCCGACCCACCTTGAGGTGGAGGTCGGAGGCGCCCATCTGCACCATCTGCTGCAGGATCGCCTTGAGACTGATGGGGGCGCGGGGGATCGCGCCAAGTACTGAAGAAGGTCCGTCGGATTCGTGCGCGGGGCTACCCATTCGGATCGACGCGGAAAAGGACCTGGCCGTATTCCACCGGGTGCGCATCCTGCACGCAGACCTCCTTCACAACCCCGGTGACCTCTGCCTCGATCTCATTCATGATCTTCATGGCTTCGATGATGCAGAGGACCTGTCCCTTAGAGACGCGCGATCCCACGGGTGCGTAAGCTTTCGCTCCCGGCTCGGGAGCCGAGTAGAACGTGCCGACCATCGGCGACTTCACTTCGGTCAGGTTGACCTTGGGGGCCTCGACCTTCGGCGCCTCGACCTCCGGGATCGCCGGCATCGCTTCCGTCGGCGTCATGCGCCCGACGGGGGCAGGTGCCGCCACCATCGTCGGGACGGGCATCGCGGTCGGAATCTGGACCGCACCCCGGGTCTGGGGGCTCTTCGAAATGCGGATCTTCTGTCCCTTGTCGCCGGTGATCTCCACCGAGTCCACGGAGGATCCATCCAGCATCTCAATCAGCTTCTTGACGTAGCGAAGGTCGATCATGGCCCGGTATGTATGGGACAGCCGCGACCTATTCGCCGACCACCAGCAGCTCCCTTGGGAACTCGGTGAGCAGCGCTGCGCCGCCTGCCGTCAGGTAGACATCGTCCTCGATCCGCACCCCACCCACCCCCGGGGAATAAACCCCGGGCTCGACGGTAACGACAGCCCCTTCCGGCAGGGGCGTGTCCGACAGGCGGGAAAGCCGCGGGTCCTCGTGGACCTCGAGCCCGATCCCGTGCCCCAGGCTGTGGCCGAACTCGGCCCCCCGGCCCGCCGCCTCGATCACGTCCCTCGCCAGGGCATCGCCCACCTTCCCCGTCATCCCCGCCCTCAACCCCTGAATCGCCGTCAGCTGCGCCCGCGCGACGAGCGCGTAGTGGGCCGCCTGCTCCGGGCTCGGCGGCCCCAGGACGAAGGTCCGGGTGATGTCCGAGACGTAGCCGTCGACCGTCGCCCCGAAATCGAGGAGAAGGAACTCCCCGCGCTCCAGGCGCTTTGCGGAGGGACGGGCGTGCGGCAGGGCAGACCGAGCGCCCGAGGCCACGATGGCCGGAAACGGGTGCGCCTCGCTGCCGGCCCGCCGCAGTTCACGCTCCAGGAGCCCGCACACCTCCAGCTCGGTCTGGCCCGGAGCCACCTGCGGAATGAGCGCACGCAGGGCCCGCGTGGCCACCTCGCCGGCCGCTCGAATGGCGTCCACCTCGGCGGGCTCCTTGGTCGCCCGCAGCTGCTCGACCAGCCCGGTCCCACCCCGCCAGGTCCAGCGGGTGCCCTGCTCCCGGCACCGCTCCATGTCCCGCTGGCTCATGTGGCTCGATTCGTAGACGACGGACCGGATCGTCGGATCCGACGCCAGCCATGGCCACACCCCGGCCCACAGGGAGGACTGCTCGATCCGCACCTCGATCCCCGGCCCGCACTCCTGGGCGACCTGCGCCTCGTAGCGGAAATCAGTGAGGAGCGCGCACGCACGCTGGGTGACGAGGACGAGCGCGTTGGACCCGGAAAAGCCCGTGAGGTACCGGACGTTCGGGAGGCTGCTCACCAGGAGGGCGTCCCCCTGCGCGGCGACCAGCGCGTCACGCAGTCGCCGCAAGCGAAGCTGATAGTCGATCACTGCGGGGCGAGTCGGGCCACCAGTCCCCGGAGGGCCAGCTCGTAGCCATAGGCCCCAAGGCCGCAGACCATGCCTACCGCCTCCGCGGCAAGGACGGAATGCCGTCGCTCCGGCTCACGGGCGAAGATGTTCGAGAGATGGACCTCGACGAACGGGACGCGAACCGCGGCGAACGCATCCCGCAGGGCCAGGCTGGTGTGCGTGTACGCACCCGCGTTGATCACCGCCCCCTCACAGCGCCCGTACAGGCGCTGCACCGCGTCGATCAGCTCCCCTTCCCCATTCCACTGGCCGAACTCCAGTGTCACGCCCAGCACGCTCGCCACCTGCCGCAGGCGGGACTCGATGTCCCGCAGCGTGGTGGTGCCGTAGATCTCCGGTTCTCTCGTGCCGAGCAGGTTGAGGTTGGGGCCGTTGAGAACGGCAATCCTCACTTCTTCTTCAGCCCTTCGAGCCAGGCCGTGAACTGCTCGATATCCGCGTTGGCTTCACCGTCCGGCCCCGGTGCGAGGGGATCCGAAGGCTCCGAGCTTCCCACCCGGACTGCGGACGTCACGGCGTCCGCCTGCGCGGACGGAAGTTGACCGAACAGCGCGTCAAGCGATAGCTCCGGGGCCGCAGGTGCCGACGCGACCCCAAACGCCCCCGCGAGTCCCTGCGCCGCGATCTCATCGCCGTGCGAGGGGGTGTGCCCGCGGAACATCTCGGCCAGTCCACCAGCCGACGTGGCTGGGGCGTCCGGCTGGGTGAGCGCCTCATCTGCGCGTGCGACCCCGGAGAACGACGGGGTCGTGCGGGCGACTGGTGCTGCCGGCTCCTCCACAGCGTCCGCCACCGATTCGGGGGCCGCGACCACGCCACGCAGCGCGATCGCGCTGAAGAAGTCGCGGATGCTGGGGCCGGTGGTTTCCTGCGCCGGCGTCGTGAGCGGGGTGATGGTCGGCGCGCGAACGCCGATCTCCAGCGATGCCACCCGCGCCTGAAGGGTCTCGTCGGCGGGATTCTGGGCGAGGAGCTGGCGATAGATCGCGAGCGCCTCTTCGTCGAACCCTTGCTGGAGATACAACTCAGCCATCGTCTCCGTGACGAAGGGAGCCGGGGGCTCCTCACTCACGGGCGTGTTGAAGGCCGGGGTGCGCCCGATCGCCGGGTCGTACTCCGACGCCGCGGCCTCGACCGCGTCGTCGACCCGATGCTCGATGACCGCATCGTGCTCCGCGGAGAACGCCGCGTCGAGATCGGCGTCGTCCACGGCCATAGGCGCAGACTCCGGGAGGGAGACCTCCTCGAACATCGATTCGAACTCGACTTCCTCGCGAATCTCCGGTGCGGCGGCTTCGATGGCCGAGAAGTCGGCGTCCGCGGCGACCGGCTCGGCGGCGGCCTCAGAGTAGATCGGCTCCGCGACGGACTCTGACGCACTCTCAGCAGCAAGGGCCGGCTCGATGCCATCCAGGGCAACGAATTGCGGGCTCTCGTACCCCGAGCTGACCTCTGCAACGGTCGACTCGACGAACGGCTGAGCCGCTACTGGCTCCTCCGGGAGGATGCTGGAGGCCTGCGCGTCGTCCTGGCTCTCGGCAAACGAACCCAGGTCGAGGGAGAGGGCGGCCGCGAGGTCAGAAGCCGCCGGAGCCGCCTGCTCAGGCTCGGGCTGGATTGCCTGCTCAGCGAGCGGCGCTGCCGCCTCCGACAGGTCGGCCGGGAACTCGGGGAACACGTCATCGTGCGAGGTGCGCGCGGATCCTGAATCAGGGACCGACGCAAACCAGTCGGTGTGCTCTGGCTCGGCCACCGCCTCCAGCTCACCGAGGTCCTGGTGCGCCTGGATCTCCCCAAACGGAGGGGTCGCCTGCGACTCGACGGCCTCAGGCTCGGCCGATGGCGCGTTGACCCAATCCAGGGCGCCTTCAGGGTGCGCGTTCCAATTCTCCTCGACGTTCTCCTCGGCGGGGATCACCACCGAATTGCTCACCGGGGTGGGCTGTCGGGACAGCGCGGCGAGGGCATCTGCCGCCTCCACCTCGACCACCCGGATCAGCTCGCGGATCTCGTCGTTCCGCGGGTCGGCCTCGAGGACACGCTGGTACCAGGCGCTGGCGGCGGCCGGGGCCCCCTGCTCCCGGGCGATATCCCCCAGGTAGCGGAGCGCGATCAGGTTCTCCGGGTCGAGGTCGAGGGCCTGCTCAAAGACCCCGCGGGACTCGGCGAGTTCTCGCGATTCGTACAGGGCCTGGGCGAGCACGATGTGCCCGGAGATGTGCCCTGGCTGGTTCGGCAGGTGCGTCCGGCAGAGCGCGATCGCCTGCGACAGGTCGCCCTGCTTGCGGAACTCATTGGCGTATGGAGCGAAATACCGACGCGGGTTCTCGTCGAACTTCTTTCGCAACTCGTCGATACGGGCGGAAATGGCCATGCCGAGCCCTCTAGCGTTCGCGCCGCGTCCCAAGGCGCGGCGGTCCGGGGAATGTACTAGCAAGGTGACGAGCGACGCGGCCAGAAGTGACAGCGTAACTTGCCCTTAGGCGCATATCACAAATAGCTTTCCCGGTTCTTGCCCCGCTTGCCCGGGGCACCCTCGAGCATCCACGGTAATTCAGGAGTCCCGCACGTGCTTCAGCAGTTGCGGAGCCGGTCCGGCTGGGTCTGGGCCATCGTCTTCTTGTTCTTCGTCGTCGGTTTCCTCCTCGCGGACACCTCCGGCCTGCTGGGCCTTGGCCCAGCCCCGATCACCAACAGCACCGTGGTCGCCAAGGTGAACGGTCAGGAGATTCCCTGGCTGAGCTGGCAGAACCTCGCGAACCAGCTCCAGCAGCAGCAGGAGCAGGCCGGGGGACGCGGCCTGAACCTGGACGAGCGGCAGCGAATCGAAGACCAGGCGTTTGAGCAGCTCGTGAGCAACATCCTGCTGTCACAGGAATACGAGCGACGAGGCATCCGGGTATCGGACGCCGAGATCCGCCAGGCGGCGGAGCAGAGCCCGCCTCCCGAGATGATGCAGAACCCCGAGCTGCAGACGGATGGCCAGTTCGACATGGCCAAGTACCGTCGTCTGCTGGGCAGCGCCGCGGCGCGGCAGCAAGGGCTCCTGGTCTCCCTCGAGAGTTACTACCGCACGGAGATCCCGCGGGCCAAGCTCTTCGACCAGCTCGCCGGTGACGTCTTCGTCTCGGATGCCAAGCTCTGGGCGAACTATCGTGACCAGAACGACACGGCGCAGGTGAGCTTCGTCATGTTCGATGCGAACGCGGTCCCGGACAGCACGGTCTCCGTGCCTGATGCCGAGCTGCGTGCGTACTACGACCGCAACAAGGAGTCACTCGAGCGTCCGGGTCGCGCGGTCCTCTCGATCCTGTCGGTCCCCCGCACGGTCAATGCGTCCGACACGGCCGCGACCCTCGCGAAGACCCTGGCGCTCCGGGCCGAGATCGTCGGCGGGGCCAAGTTCGAGGATGTGGCGATCCGCGAGAGCGCGGACACCGTCTCCGGCAGCCGCGGCGGCGACCTCGGCACTGCCCTGCCCTCCAACTGGGATCCGACGTTCGGCAACGCGGCGAAGGCGCTGCGGGTCGGCGAACTCTCCCAGCCCGTCCTGACGCCGTTCGGGTATCACCTGATCCGCAAGGACGGCGTGAAGGGCGATTCACTGCAGCTCCGGCACATCCTGGTTCGTGTCCAGCAGTCGGACTCGAACGCGGTGCGCACCGACCGCCGTGCAGACTCCCTCTCGAGCATCGCCGCGTCGGCGACCGACGCCCCGACGCGGCTGGACAGCGCAGCCAAGGTGCTCGGGCTGAACATCGAGCGTGTCATCGCCTTCGAGGGTGAGCCCGCGATGTCCAGCGCTGGCCGCCCGCTCCCCTCGATCTCTGCCTGGGCCTTCACGGGCTCCAAGGTGGGTGAGATCTCGGACCTGTACGACGGTGATGACGTCTACGTCCTCGCCCGGCTCGACTCGCTGGTGAACGGCGGCGTGCCGAAGTTCGAGGACGCCCGGGACGACATCCGCCGGATCCTCATTGGCCGCAAGAAGGCAGAGTCCCTGGTGGCCCGCGCCAACGCGGTCTACGCCGATGCCAAGGGCGCGGGTGGGCTGGAGGCCGCCGCCAAGGCGAAGGACATGCCGGTGACCAAGTCCGAGCCGTTCACCCGACCCCAGTTCGTTCCGGGTCTGGGGCGGCTGAACGAGGCGGTCGGTGCGTCGTTCGCCCTCCCGGTGGGTACGGTGAGTGCGCCCATCGTCACCGACCAGGGCGCCTTCATCGTCCGGGTCGACCGACGGGTGTCGGCGGACTCGACGGCGTGGCTCGCGCAGAGGGAGACGCAGCGCAAGGACGCGATCTCCGCCATCCAGCAGCTGCGGGTGCGCACCTTCCTCTCGGAGATCCGCAAGACGGCCAAGGTGGACGATCGCCGCAAGCAGCTCAACGCCTCGGCGCGCGCACAGGCCAACCAGATCTAACGGCGCGCTGGGCGTCGCCGACCGGAAACGCGAAGGGGAGCCGAATCGGCTCCCCTTCTGCTTTCCACTCCCTGCCAGCGTCCCTCAGCTGATGAGGCGCTTGGGCTCGGGGCGGGCTTCCTCTTCCTGCTGGACCGCCTGGGCGGGCGGCTGCGGCAGCGACTGGCGGTACTCCTCCTTGATCGAGCTATTCGCGTCCGAGAGGCCGCGCTTGAACTCCTTGATGCTCTTTCCGAACGAGGCGCCGATCTCCGGGAGCCGGCGCGCGCCAAACAGCAGCAGCACGACGACCAGGATCAGCAGGATTTCCATGAAGCCGAGGTTCCCGAAGTTCATGATGCACTCCTAGAAAAGCGATCGCGCGATGAGGTAGGCGATCAGTACCCCGACCAGACTGAGCAGCGAAACGTCCAGGGCGATCGGGCCCAACGTGAAGTTCAAGATAACGAGGTCGATGTTCAAGGGGCCGAGGGACGGATTGACCCCCGTCGTCAGGAACTCCTTGACCGCCCCGACCGGGAGGAATCGGCGGGAAAAGTGGGTCATGAACCCCCCGACCACGAACCCGACCGACAGGACGAGGAGGTGGAAGGTGGCGGACCGCTTGCCGGTGGATGCCTTGGCCATCATGACCTCCGGTCCATGACGTACCACATGGCATCGAACAGGGACTGACGCGCCCGGGACTCCGGGAGGGCCGCCACGGCGGCCTCGGCCTCGGCGAGGTACCGCTCCCCACGTTCGCGGGCGTAATCCAGGCCCCCTTCGTCTTGCACGATGCCGACGACGTCGGCGACTTGCTCGGGGGTGGGCTCCGGCGACGCGAACAGGGCGTCCACCACGGCCCGACGGGCCGGAGACATCGAGCGCAGCGCCGCGATCAGGGGCAACGTGACCTTGTGCTCACGCAGGTCCAGCCCGGTGGGCTTGCCCATGGTGGCTGCTTCGGCTGTGTAGTCCAGCAGGTCGTCGGCCACCTGGAAGGCCATGCCCAGGCGCTCACCGAAGGTGGCAAGCGACTCGCGGTGCGCAGCGGCGCCACAGAGCGCGCCGACCTCGCACGACGCCTTGAACAGCGCCGCCGTCTTGCACTTGATCAGGAACTCGTAGTCGTCCTCGGAGAAGCTCAACGCGTCCAGCGCTCCCAGCTGCCGCATCTCACCGACCGTCAACTCGTTCGAGGCATTCGCGAACACGCGCAGGACCTCGAGGTCCCCAAGGCGAACCAGCTCCTGGACCGCGCGGGAGTACAGGAAGTCCCCGGCGATGACGGCCACCTCGTGGGTGAAGAGGCTGTTCACCGTCGGCATGCCGCGCCGCAGGACCGAGTGGTCGACGGCATCGTCGTGGACCAGGGTCGCCAGGTGGATCAGCTCAATGACCGCCGCATACGACGCCACGCGGGTCTCGGCGGCTCCCTCGACTTCACTGGCCAGCAGCATGAGGGTGGGGCGGACCATCTTCCCCTTCATCAGCATGAGATGCTGGTTCACCCCGCGGAAGAACTCCGAGTCGACGGCGACGATGCGCCACATCTCGGACAACACCCGCGCGAGTGGCTCGGCGACGGGGGCCTGGATCTCCTGGAGCGTTGGGGCGGTAGTGCTGCGAGTTTTCAGGTTCACTGAGCGGGGCGTTCCAGGGCGGCGAGACGGGTGGCAACATCGCGGAACGCGACGTCCACCGCAAAGACGCGTTGAAAATAACGCATCGCGTCCGCTCGGCGCCCCACCTGCTCACACGCGTACCCCAGGAGGTAGAGGACCCCGCTGAGGGCGAACTCGTCGGCCCCAGCCTGCTCGGCCGGCCGCTGCAGCAGGGCGATCGCCACCTCGAACTGGCCCTTCTCCACAAAACACTGGCCCAGGGCCTCGTAGGCCCGGACGCGGTGCGAGGGCCCCCGGAGGGCGCGCTGGAACTGGGCGATCGCCTCGTCGACCAACCCCATTTCCTTGAAGGCGACCCCCAGGTCGTAGTGCGAGGCGTAGTCGTCCGCCTCGACGTTCTCCTCGACCCCCGCCTTGAATCGGCGCAGCATCTCGGCGAAGTCGGCCGCTTCGTCCCCCGAGGGGGCCACGTCGGACGCCACCATCCGGGTCGAGCGCGGCGAACCCTCCCCACGCAACCAATCGCCCAGGTTCACGAAGTCGTCGCTCTCCGGGGCGGGAGCCGCTGCGGGCGCCTCGGCCGTCGCGGCCCACTCCTCAACCGCCATGAGCTCCGACGTGCGGCGCCGCTGCTCCACCACCTTCGGGCTTTCAAAGGCCGCATCCACCTCGGCGTCGAGCCGATCCGGAACAGCCGGCGCCGGCTCCTCGGGGCCCGGCTGTTCGTCGACGCTTTCGGGGGTCAGGGTGGCCATCGTAAGCGACGGATGCCCACCGAGCACCCCGGCATCGATCACCGGGATTTCGTCCGACTGCCGGAGCGCGCCCGGATTTGCCGACAGCATGCCCAGGGCGAAGCTTGCCCGCTCATTGCCCGGCGCCAGCTCGACCACGCGGGTGTAGACCACGCGGGCCTTGTCCGGCTCGCCACAGCGAAAGAGGGCATCGCCGAGTTCCGTGTAGGCTTCCACCAGCTTGCCGCGATTGCCGCTGCGCGCGGCGTACTCCACGCGCTTCTGGTGATGCCGCACCGACAGCGGGACGACGCGCAGGATGACGTCGACGACCTCGCCGGCATCGTCCAGTTTGTTCAGCGCCTCAAAGTGGCTGACGACGGCCTCGAGCTCGGTGAGGCCTCCCTCGCGATCCCCGAGGTCGAGCAGCGCCTCCGCCAGCTGGCGTCGCAGGCCGACATCGCCCGGGTTCAGCTCAAGACGCCGACGCAGCTGCGCCTCCACTCCACCGAACGACAACGTGTGGCGCGGGGTGGCACGCAGGACATAGGCGTCGTGGGCACTGGGCGTGGGACGCGAGCGCCCTTCCCCGGACTGGGGCTCGTACAGCATCGCCGCCGCGAGGTCGTCGAAGATCGGCGCGGCAGGTTCCGGCGACAGGACCTCGCGACGCTCGCCGATGACGAACATCTCGCCGGACACCAGGTCGCCGACATTCTCGTCGCGCCACTCGCCATCGATGAGCACTTCCGGACGCGTCCACTCCTCGGTGGACGGCGGCATCTCCGCGCTTGCCTCCGTCTCCAGCCCCAGCGGCTCCGGTTCGAACGAGGTCGATTCCTCATCGAAGGTCGGCGGCGCGGCGAGGAGGGCGTCGATTTCCCCTGAACTGGTGTCAAACGTGAGCCCCTCGTCCTCCGAGGCGTCGCGCTCCAGGTCAATCAACGGCAGCTCGACCCGCTCATCGGCAAAGGCCGCGCGCATCATCGCGTCCTCGCGCTCGGCCGCCTCTGCGGCGGTGCCCGCGGCCGCGTCCATCGCCGCGCGCAGGGTCGCCGTGTCGAGGGCTCCCTCCAGCGCTGCGGGCTCGTCGCTCGCGACACCAGCCTCCGCGCTGACCACCTCGACGTCGGTGTTCTCCTCGGGAGCGTCGATACCCACCACAGCTTCGAACGCCGGAGTCTCGACCACCTCGATCGGCGCCCACGCGTCCGCCCCTGCGTCCGCATCGGCTTCCACGGGATCGAGCGGATCCAGCTCGTCCGCCTGTTCCGCCTGTCCCAGCAGCTCGGTCAGTTCCGTCAGTTCCGCGTATTCCGCCAGATCCGGCGGTTCCGCCTGGTTTGCCTCGTCCGCCGCATCCGCTTCGTCCTCAGCTGCGGCGGATGGATCCGGCGCCTCACGCCCGGCAGTGGCGTCGAATGGCAGGGCGTCGACAAACGCCTCCGGGACGTCGAATTCCGGGGCGAGCGGCTCCACCTCAGGCAACGCCACCATCTCCACCGGCGCCGCCTCGGCAGCGACCTCATCGAGGGCCGGGATCACGGCGGGCGTTTCACGCTCGGCGGTGTCATCGATCGACCCCAGGAGGTCGATCGCGGGATCCGGCAGCGACGGAAGTTCCAGCCC